>NZ_JADPKQ010000035.1:0-70987 GCF_023074015.1 Bradyrhizobium sp. 142 | reverse complement strand
TCCCTGATCCTGCATCGCGGCTCGCCGTGTTGCAGGGACCGGCATATACAGAGGTGGTGCTGAAGGTGAGCACCGCGCCCAGGATCATAAGTCTGTTAGTAGTCATAGCCCTTCTCCTTAGTTGCACTCTGGACGATTGAACAAAAGTAGGGGCTTTCCGTTCCGGGCGCGTGAAAGCAAGCGCCAATGTTGGCGAGTGGCCGAGTTCCCCGGCTTTAAATAGCACCGAGCGTCAACGCACAGGAGCGGGTCGGGCGATGAATGCGTAAGGCCGAAACCAGCATTGCATTGCAGAACCTCGGAATTCTTTTTGGGGTGGGCCCAGCGGGCGCTTCGTTCCAACGGTCAGCTCGCACAGCTTGCGGAGCTTCTCGTCGGAGCACTCGAAAACGTCGCCTGCAAGCCCCAGCGGCAGCAGCTCGCCGCGTAGGATTTGGTCGATTACGTCTTCCATCGCGGGGGGCACCCAGCCCAGCTCCGCGAGTGCTTCAAGATGCAGCGCGATCAGCTTGTCACGGTCGAGCATCACGCCGCCTCGTCGTCATCACGGGTGCGCGGGTCCGCCTTCATGAACTCGGCCCATGTCTCATCGCTGTTCCAGCTGAGCACATTGCGCAGGGTGAGCACGTTCAGCCGTGAATGCTCATTCACGCGCAGAGCCGCGACGAACGGGTCCTCGCCGTTCCGCTTGGCATCGGCATACATCGCGGCCTCCACTTGCGCGACAAGCCGGAAGAATGCCGGCGCGCGTTTTCTCCGCTCTGCCAGCGTCGGCGCGGTCTGCACGGCCATATATTGAAGGTCCAGCACGTCGAGCTTCTGCTGCAAATCGTGGTTGATCGGCGTCACGGCCCGACTTGGCCGCGAAGTGCTCTTCGAGCGCGCGACTTGCCGTCGCGACCGTGTATTGCGGCCGGTCAGAACTGCCGCCATCGCGCGGGATGCCCCTCAGCGCCCGAACAACGGTGCTTCTGTAGCGCTGGAACATCTCGGCCAACCGATTGATCGAAAACATCTGCATTTCGTTCATTTCTCCCTTTTGGCGGCCCTATGCCTCCCTAACTCTGGTTCCACGCCACGGCGAAGCGCCACCCGCATGGCGCCCGGGGCGGCAGAGGGCCCCCGCGCTTGTACGGATGGCCGAACTTTCTCTTGGCGCCCTGTCGCCGGTCGAAGCGTGTTGGCCATCAGAACGGCCACCGCGGGCCGGGGGTGCTGGCATCGTCGAGCTGTGCTCATGTGTTGGACCGTGCGCGCGTTGGTCATTCGAAAGCAATAATCTGCCCCGTGATGGTTTTTCGGCTAGCGCGCTTGGCTGCGCGAAACCGATGCGCTCCGTCGAATATTCGGTAGCGGTATCGACTGCCGGATTACCAAAATCGGTGGCGCGCGTTCACCCGCTCGCAACATGGCGACATACCGTGACACGTTGCTCGGCCTGTTGCAGCTAAGCGGCTCGATTAGGCGAATTGAAACGCGAACGGCGTTTCTCTCCGTCACCTCATCGGGGACGACGCCCCCAACCAGTTTACCCCGAAGTTTGACCACTCTTAATTCGGCCAAGCCACCTGCACCGTCGTCAGGCGAGTTGCACGCTCCTCGCGCTGGCGCTCTCGATGATTTCGCGGTCACTTATGGAACTCCTGTCTTAGTGGGAAATTCTGCAACGGCCGAGGTCGGATCGTATGCAGTCGTGATCTTGCGGCGTGCAAATCAATGCGGGCCGTGCGGGGTGAATTGGCGCGTGTCGATGTCGAGCACGCCATTGGCGCACACGATGACCTTGGCGTCGGCCCATTCGACCTTGCGCTTGAACAGAGCAGGATCCTCGGTCAGCAATTTCCAGGTGTTGTTGAGCGCCGATGTTTTCTTCGGCTCATTCAATGCTTCGAAACCAGAGTGGATCAGCGAGCGCATCCATACCGCTGGCACATCCTTTTTGTTCTTAATGATGTCGGTCAGCTTCACAATGTTGGACGGTGCGCCGCCGCTGGCGACCGTCTGTTGCTGTTGCTCGACTTTGCCGCCTTCGATAGTCTCCAGCGTCGGCCGGTCGGCTTTTTTGATTTCGGGCGGATGCTTCTTGATCCAGCCTTCGGAGTCGCGACGAATGTTGCGCTCTTCGATGCGCCAGTTCCATCGCGAGCCATACACGCCAGCCGCAACGCGCGTTGCCTCCAAGATGATCGGCACAACTTCATCAACCGCCATGCCGCGCGACAGCATCGCGGCGGCGCATTGGATTTGCGTTTGATGGATCGAACTTTCGCCAGACCCCATGTAAATCATCTGCGCCAGGCGCTGCTCAACATCAATCGGCGGCTTGTGGCCGATGGACTTGGCGTACTCTGCGAACGGATCGATCTCGCTGACCGTCTTGCCGATCTCGCGTTTGACGCGCAGCATGACCGGCGACTGCTCGCTCAGCCACTCCTCCAGCTCTTCGAGATCATAGCGGCGATCGGGATGCAGCTCGATGATCTCGACCGGGACCACGTCGCCGTTCTTGCTGTTGCGCAAGCCGGGCAGTCGCATCACGCGCGAGACCTCGCACACCGCGAGATCGCCGGCCATGACATCGGCGAGCTGGCGATAGAACGCCTCCAGGCGCTCCTTGTTCTCCTGGGTGTCGACCGGCTCCCTGAAGAAATAATAGACGTGGAGACCGTTGCCGGAGAACACGATCGCACTCGGCTGATACTTCAGCCGCTTGATCTGCTTCAAGACCTCCGCACGCGGATCGGCGCCGATCCCGTCGACACCTTTGAAGTCGATGTCGGTGTGGCCGGCGTTGGTCTCCTCGCAATTCTCTTTGTTGCGCTTCTGCGTGCCCTCGCGCTGGGTCGAGACGCCGCGCCCGTTGATGTCCCACTTCTCCATGAAGCCTTGGACGTGCGCGAAATTGCGACCGATGATGTGGCGCTCGGCGCCCTCCACGCGCTCATTGGTGAACGAGCAGATGTAGGCAGGCCCGGTGGTGTTGGCGAACAGTGCCTTCAGGAACTCAATCGGGCCGACGGCCTTCGGGTTCGTGCTGCTGGCTTGCGCGCACGCGGGCGCGCTGGTATCAGTGAGGTACATTCCAAAAAATCCGTGAGAGGATGATGGGGAGGCGGCCTGTGGCGGGCCGCTTTTCTATGGCTAGGCCGCCGCGTTTTCGGTCGCCTGGGACGCATGCTCGCGCGCGCGACGCCAATCGGTGGCCGCCTCCATGCTGATCGTCACGCGGCGGCCGGCACGCATCACGCGCGGGCCGAGACCGACTTTGCAGAGCTTGAAATACATCGCTTCTGAAAAGCGATGGGCCTCACAAAACTCCTTGATGGTGAAGGCCGCGCGCTCGGATGCGGTGCTCGGTTTGACTGCCATTTCTACTGTCCTCCAGTGTCAGCATCGAGGACGGTAGAGCTTGATGGAGGAGACGTGACGGGGGGTTTTGGACCGTCAGTTCTTCTGACCCTGGCGACGCAATGGGCGCGCCACTGGCTTCCGTTTTTTGGAAGAGCCGCGCCGACGCCGTTTCTTTGCTTTGCGGATTAGGCTTCTAGTGCCGTGCGGACCAGGCGACGATCCTGTTATGGCCGTGAGCGTCAGCTTCAGGAACCGGATCAATGGACCGATCGGTTCGTCAAACTTGTTCATTGAGGACCCGAGCCGCCCGTGAAGTTGCTCCTCCCAGATGGACAGCAGCCTGTTGTCCAGCCTCTCGCGATTTCGGTTATTTCTGCCGCCGAAGGGTGTGGACCATTTTCATATTGCGCGCGCAGCTCGGCGAGACGCGCCTCGTGCAATTTGAGATCGGGATCAGGTAATCCATCCAAGTCCTTCCCCGAGGGCGACAAGCTCTCCAGTTGCAGTAGCTTTACCCTCAAACTGCCGAGGGTTCGCTGTGCAGTTTCGAGAGCCGCTTTGTACTCTACAGATCGCCTCCTTTGCTCTCTCAGGGTCTCGACTTCCGAAAACTCTCGGCCAGCTTCCTTTATTGCACGGCGAATTTCTGACCAGTCGATCTCGTGGGGCCATTTGCGGCGTACTGCCTGGATGGCTTCCCATGTCTCCTGCGTGAGCTGGGTAAAGAGGTCTGTTTCCGCGTTACGGCTAACACTTCCGAGCACGGGCGCATGCCTCCGTCCGGTTATGGTCGGGGTGATCGCCGGGCTGAGCCCATGCGTGATAAGAGCACTTCGGGGATGCGTCGGAATGACCGGCGCAGGGTCGAAAAGCTATAGGCGCGAGCTAACGAGGATCGGCGCCAGCCCGTTGCGCTGCTGGCGCTCACGATCGAGTGAAGCCTAGGCCGCTTGTATCAAGCTGAGCGGTTTCTCAAAATCGAGCAACGTTGCGCGCGTCAGAGCGTCACTCGGGTCGCCGATGATATAGCGGCTGTAGTTCTTCTCGATCATCGCAACCGACGTGTCATGATGCGCGGCGACCACGCGGGTCGGCACGCCTTCAGAAGTTGTCGGACGATGGAGCTGTGCCGCAGTGCATAGGGCGTCACGTCTGGGCCCAAGCCCGAGATGCTCGACGACCGGACGGAACGTCGTTGCCAAGTTCCACATCTTCTCGAACAGCAGAGCATGCGCCGCCCGGCCGGCAGCCTGCTTACGCAGCGCCTTCGCCAGTCGCGGCGAGATCGGCAACGGCCGATATTCGATCTTGCGGTTCTTGCCCTTGCGGCTGGTCGGCATCATCAAGCGCGGCGCGGTCAGATGATCCTGCAAATCGGCCGGCGTCAGCTTGAACACCTGACTTTCGCGAGCGCCGGTCTCAGCCAGAACGTCGATCAGCAAGCCGAAGTCACGATCTTCATCGTATGATCCGCTGACCAGAGCGGCGACGGTTTGATCGGGCAAGATCACGTTGCGAGCGACCTCAACGTCGAGCAGTTTCTTCAGACCGTTCTTCCATGCGGCAGCATTGGTGATCCGCTTGTCGCTCCTGGAAGCCAGCGCCAGCGCGGCCTTCAGCGAACGCCCGATGCGATCGGCGGATGAGGGTTTCAGGCCGGCCTTGACCAGGCCGGCGCGCCAGTCGCGCAGCTCTCGCTCGGTCAGCAGTGCGACCGCCTTGCTCTTCAAGGCATCGGTCAGGTGCAGGCGGAGCTGCGTGGCGTTGTATTTGCGCCCACCGCGCGCTTCGAGATCGGCTTCATAGGCATTGATGGTCTCGGCGACACTGACGGGCTGCTCGCTGTTGCCTTCGCCGGCACGCGCCAAACTCTTGGCATGGTCGAGCGCCTCCCAGTAGGTCATGACGCTTTCGCCGTTGGCATCTTCGTGGTCGTCGGCAAGGCCGAACCGCCTGAGCCAGCCGCCGCACTTCACCGACCATGTGCAACGCTCGCGTTACGGCGATAAGCGAGGAAGATGCCGGGCGCGATCAGCGCCGTGTAAGGCTTCTTTCTCGTCGCGAGCTTCAAGCGTGCAGTGCGGTTTTCCAGACATGCAGATCGTGTCCGGCGGGCCATGGTGTCCCTCAAAATGTCCCCACGATGGGGGTGCAGGAGCATGGAGCCCACTGTAGCGCAGGAGAGATAAAATCAGCAATCACAGTCGGTTAGCGGAGTTGTGTGGAGCTGTATGGAGTCCACTTTCTCCCTTGTGGGAGAAGGTGGCGCGAAGCGCCGGATGAGGGGTTGTCTCCGCGCGCATAAGCGAAAGTTTGACTCGCGGAGACACCCCCTCACCCCGGCTTCGATGCTTCGAATCCACCCTCTCCCACAAGGGGCGAGGATGCGCCGCCGACGCGGCAATAGATGCGAAACTCACCTACTCCCGCCGCCCGTAATTCGGCGCGAGCAGCCGGTTGCGGATCAGATAGCTCATCGTGCGCGACCAGGATTCGTCGGTGTTGCCGCGCATGTCGGCGCTGGCGACGGCGATCATGTTGCCGGTCTTCACGTCGCGCAGGTAGATGTTGAGGTTGATGATCAGGTTCGAGACCTTCTGCACCATGCCGGTGATCTCGAGCTCGGCGCCCAATTGCCCGGCAAAGGTGAGATCGCAATTGCCGCAGGCCTGCAGATTGCTGTGACGGGCGGCATCCCTGATCGGCGCGATATCGAGCAGCTGGAAGCGGCCTGATCCTGCCAGCTCCTTGCGCAGCTGCTCGCTGATGCGATCGAGCCGCTCCAGCTCCGGCTTCGAGCCGTAGAACTCGCCGGGGAGGCTGGTGTCGATCAGCTCGAAATCGAACACCGCAAGCTTCGGCGGATCGGCAAATGCGACTGATGTCGTCACCACCAAAGCTGCGATGGTCATCAGCGCTCGCACGATCGTGATTCCAGCGCGCGCGCGGACAAAATGCGGGGTTGCAAGCCGGGCCAAATCGGTCATGCTTTAGCTGAGACAATTCTCCACCGGCGGTCAAGCCGGGGAGACCTACGGAGGAAGCATGATCCGATGGTTGGGCGTCCTGATCGGCTTCAGTCTGGCGGCGACGCAAGTGCTCGCGGCGGACCCAGCCCTGATCGGCGTCGGCTATCTCGGCCTCGCCGGCACCCGATCGACGCTGTCGCTGGTCGAGCAGCCCGCCGAGAATGACGGCCTCGCCGGCGCACGCCTTGCGATCGAGGACAACAATACCACCGGAAAATTCCTCAACCAGCGCTTTACGCTGGAAGAACGCCGGATCAAGGAAGGCGAGGATGCAGTGCGGGCTGCGACCGACCTCGCCGCGCGCAACGGCTTCATCATCGCTGACCTTCCGGCCGACGCGCTGCTGAAGGTCGCCGATGCCTTGCGCGAGCGCGGCACGCTGCTGTTCAACGCCGGCGCGATCGACGAGCGGCTGCGCGAGGCCGATTGCCGCGCCAATGTCATCCACACCGCGCCGACGCGGGCGATGCTGGCGGACGCGCTCGGCCAGTACCTGGTGTGGAAGCAGTGGAAGCGCTGGCTGCTCGTGGTCGGCTCGCATGACGAGGACAAGCTGTTTGCCGACGCATTGCGTCGCGCCGCGACGCGGTTCGGCGCCAAAGTCGTGCAGGAGCGCAACTTCGAGGACACCGGCGGCGCGCGGCGCACCGACTCTGGCGTGACGCTGATCCAGCGGCAGATGCCGGTGTTCACGCAGCAGGCGCCGGCTTATGACGTGCTGGTGGCGGCCGACGAGAGCGAGGTGTTCGCGGCCTATCTGCCCTACCGCACCTGGGACCCGCGCCCGGTCGCCGGCTCGGCTGGCCTCGTGCCGCGCAGCTGGGACGCGGCGCAGGACCAATGGGGCGCGATCCAGATGCAGAACCGCTTCATGAAGCTGAATTCGCGGCGGATGACTGCGCTCGACATGCAGGCATGGACGGCGGTGCGCATGGTTGGCGAAGCGACCTCGCGCACCAATTCCGGCGACGTCAGGAAGGTCAGCGACTTCATCAAGGGGCCGGATTTTTCCGTCGCAGCCTTCAAGGGCACAAAGCTGACCTTGCGCGAGTGGAACCTGCAGCTTCGCCAGCCGATCCTGCTGGTCGACGGCCGCATGGTGGTATCGGTGTCGCCGCAGGAAGGATTCCTCCACCAAATCTCCGAACTCGATACGCTCGGCTATGACCGCCCGGAGAGCAAATGCAAATTGAAGTGAGAACGCGGATGTTGCGGATGTGGCGTGTGGGATTGCTGTCTGGCCTCGCACTTGCGGCCGCGCCGGCGCATGCGTTCATCGCCTATGTCTCGAACGAGAAGGGCAACACGGTCTCGGTCATCGACACCGAGACCTGGACCGTGACAAAGACCGTCAAGGTCGGCCAGCGCCCGCGCGGCATCGAATTCACCCGCGACGGCAAGTTTGTGATGGTGGCGGTCGGCGACGACGACACCATCCAGGTGATCGACGCCAAGACGCAGAGCGTGGTGGACAGCCTGCCCTCCGGTCCCGATCCTGAACTATTCGCCCAGGATGCCGCCGGAAAGATCCTCTACGTCGCCAATGAGAACGACAATACGGTGACCGTGATCGACCTGGAGAAGCGCGCCCGCCTCGGCGATATCCAGGTCGGCGTCGAGCCCGAGGGCATGACCATCAGCCCCGACGGCAAGACGCTGATCAACACCTCGGAAACCACCAACATGGCGCATTTCATCGATACGGACTCGCGCCAGATCGTCGCCAACGTGCTGGTCGACGCGCGGCCGCGCTTTGCCGAATTCAGGCACGACAGCTCCGAATTGTGGGTGTCCTCCGAGATCGGCGGCACCGTGTCGATCATCGATCCCAAAAAGCACGAGGTGACCGGCAAGGTCACGTTCGAGATCCCCGGGTTGCGGAAAGAGGCGATCCAGCCGGTCGGCATCGGCATGACCAAGGACGACAAGACCGCCTTCATCGCGCTTGGACCCGCCAACCGCGTCGCTGTGGTCGACACCGCGACGCGCAAGGTGACGAAATATCTGCTGGTCGGCCAGCGGGTCTGGCACATGGCGTTCACGCCGGACGAAAAATACCTGCTCACCACCAACGGCGTGTCCAACGATGTCTCCGTGATCGATGTTGCCGCGCAAAAAGTGATCAAGACTATTCAGGTGGGCGAGTTGCCCTGGGGCATCACGATCGCGCCATGACCAGTCCCGCCCCCATCGCCGAGACACGGCAGCCCTTGTCAACGCCCGATCCGGCCATGGTGCCGGCGCTGTCGATCGACGGCGTCAGCCACGCCTATGGGCCGCGACGGGCGCTGAGCGATGTCTCCTTCAACGTTGCGCCGGCGAGCTTCACTGCACTGCTCGGCCTCAATGGCGCCGGCAAGAGCACGCTGTTTTCGCTCATCACGCGGCTGTTCGGCATCCAGTCCGGCCATGTCGGCATTTTCGGCCATGACGTCAGCAGCACGCCCGGCGAGGCGCTGCGGCTGCTCGGCGTCGTGTTCCAGCCGCGTACGCTCGATCTCGATCTGTCGCTGACGCAGAACCTGCTCTATCACGCGGCCCTCCACGGCATCGGCCGCCGCGATGCCGCGGCGCGCGCCGCCGAACTGCTCGATCGCATCGGCCTTGCCGAGCGCGCCGGCAGCAAGGTACGCGATCTCTCCGGCGGACAGATGCGGCGGCTGGAAATCGCGCGCGCGCTGCTGCACCGGCCGCGGCTGTTGCTGCTGGACGAGCCGACCGTGGGCCTCGACGTCAAGGCGCGCGCCGACATCATCAGCCATGTCCGTCAATTGGTGACGGAGCAAGGCATCGGCGTGCTCTGGGCGACGCATCTGTTCGACGAGATCGCGCCCGGCGACGATCTCGTTGTGCTGCACCAGGGCAAGGTGCTGGCAAAGGGCCCCGTCAGCCGCGTGATTGCGGATGCCGGCGCGCAGGACGTCAATACCGCCTTCATGCGCCTGACCGGCGCGCAAGTAATGCCGGGAGGCGGCGCATGAGCAGCGTCACCGCCAACGACACGCCGCGCGGATTCTCGTTTGCCGAGTACATGACCTGCCTCACCGGCATCGTCTGGCGCGAGGGACTGCGTTTCCTGCATCAGCGCGAGCGCTTCGTCTCCGCGCTGGTGCGCCCCCTGGTGTGGCTGTTCATCTTCGCCGCCGGCTTCCGCCAGGTGCTCGGCATCTCCATCATCCCGCCCTACGAGACCTACATCCTCTATGAGGTCTTTATCGCGCCCGGGCTGATGGCGATGATCCAGCTCTTCAACGGCATGCAGTCCTCGCTGTCGATGGTCTATGACCGCGAGATGGGAAATATGCGCACGCTGCTGGTGAGCCCGCTGCCGCGCGGGTTCCTGCTGTTCTGCAAGCTGCTCGCGGGCACCGCGGTGTCGCTGCTCCAGGTCTATGCGTTCCTCCTGATCGCCTGGTTCTGGGATATCACCCCTCCTCCGATCGGCTATGTCACGGTGCTGCCGGCGCTGATCCTGTCCGGATTGATGCTGGGCTCGCTCGGCATGCTGATCTCCTCCGGAATCAAGCAGCTCGAGAATTTTGCCGGCGTGATGAATTTTGTGATTTTCCCAATGTTCTTCGCCTCCTCCGCGCTCTACCCGCTGTGGCGGGTGCAGGAGGGCAGCCCCTATCTCTACTATGTCTGCCAAGCCAATCCGTTCACCCACGCGGTCGAACTGATCCGCTTCGCGCTGTATGGACAGGTCAACTGGGTCTCGCTGGCCGTGGTTGCGACCTGCACAATCGTCTTCATGATCGGGGCGATTTTCGCCTATGATCCCTCGCGCGGGCTGACGCGACGCGGGCCCGCAGGAGGCGAAGGATGATGTTCCGGATGGTGACCATGGCCGCCGTGGCGCTCGCAATCGCGGGCACCGCCGCGCGCGCGGCCGATCCGCGCTATCCCGACTGGCCCTGCACCCAAGCCAAGGTTCCCGATATCTCGCTCGCCGCCGTGTGGGCCGGGCCGCCGCTCGACGACGTCCAGAGCAAGTGGAAGGACGATGCGAAGGTCAGCGCGCTGGTCGCAAAATTGTCGGCCCGGAAGACGCCGTTGGACGAGGCCGAGAAGTCGGTCAAGGAATTCCTGGCGGGCTCCGCAGCCGACAAGACAGCGAATGCAAAGCTGCTGTTCGCCGGTTTGTTCGATACGCTTAACGCCCAGCGCTCCCAGGTGATGAGCGGCCTCGAACGGGTCAGCCGCAAGCAGCGCGAGGCCGCCGACAAGATCCGCGAGGAGGCGGTTCAGCTTCAGGCGCTTCAAAGTGCGACGCCGCGCGACGAAGCCAAGGTCGAGGCGCTCAACAACGATCTGATCTGGAAGACCCGCATTTTCGAGGACCGCCACAAGGTTGTGCGTTTCGTCTGCGAGGTTCCGACCGCGATCGACCAGCGCCTGTTCGCGCTTGGCCGCGTGATCCAGCAAGAGATGGAGTAGCGTCAACCTCGCTGACGGCTTACAAAATAGTTCCGCGATGGGATCGCAGCGATCGTTAAATGGTTTTGCCCTCGCTATCTCCCGGAACCAAATCGATATAGAATGTCTTGTCGACCTGATGTTCGAACGCCGGGAGGCCTCGATGGGAACAACCAAATTCATCTTCGCAGGCGCTGCGGTCATTGGCATGCTCGCATCCAGCGCTTTCGCTGACGACATGACCGGAATGGTCACCAAGATCGACCGGCTGAACGGCACGATCTCGATCCAGCAGACGCAGAAGGGAACGGTCGGCGGCAGCGCCGGCGGCGCTGGCGCGCTCCAGGAGTACAAGGCCAAGGACGCCGCGATGCTCGATACCGTCCATGCCGGTGACAGGGTCAATTACGCTGCGACCGACACCAACGGCACGGGGACGCTGACCAAGCTGCAGAAGCAGTAGTTGGGTCTGCACCTCGCCCCGCTTGCGGGGAGAGGTCGGAATTCGAGCGCAGCTTGAATTCCGGGTGAGGGAGTCTTCGCGAGTCCAATTCTCACCATCAATGTGGAAGCAGCCCCTCACCCCAACCCTCTCCCCGTAAGAACGGGGCGAGGGAGTGTAGCTTTGCGCGGTGCCGCAGCTCACTCCAATCCGAGGCGCCTACTGCTCCGGCCGCGGCTCGGGCTGCGCCGCTTCGGTCGGAAGCTTGGCGTGTTCCCAGCCGTCGGTGCCGTCGGGATACCAGGCGATGTTGGAATAGCCGTCGGCCAGCGCGCGCTTGGCGACATTCCAGGACATCCAGCAGTCGGCCAGGCAATAGATCACGAGCAGCGCGGCCTTGTCGCCGCGCGCGGCTCGCGCCAAGCCGCCGCGAAGATAATCCACCATGCCAGGCGGCAATGCGCCGTAACCGGTGTCCGGAAGCCAGATGCTGCCGGGAATATTCTTGCGCGGCGCCTCGCGCCAGACGGTGCCTTCAGGAAGGTTCTTCGGCTTTGGCGGACGCGGCATCACATCGATGAAGGCCCCGCTCTTCGTCCGCCAGATCGCTTCGGCTTCCGCTGTGGTCAGCACGCGCGCGCCTGCGAGCGTCGCCGGCACCGGGGCGCGATAATTGTCGCTGCGATAACCGTCGGGCTCGAACGGCTCCTGCTGCTGCGCAAGCGCCGGTGCCGCCAGCGCGGCGGCGACGAGCACGGCCGCAAGGCGCCACGTCATGGCGCCTTCTTGGCCGTCTCCGCGCCGAGCGGCCGGTCGCTCTCGTCCAGCAGCGGCACGCCGAAGTCGAGCAGGATCTTGTTGATCTCGCCCTGGTTCTCCTGGATCAGCTTGTTGAGCTGCCGTTTCCAGTTCTGGTCGGCGGCGCGCACGCCCATGCCGATGCGATAGACCAGTTTTGGTCCGGTGGTCTCCTTCACCAGCGATGTGACATGAAGCGAGCCGGCCTTCTTCGCATAAAACCCGGCCATCGGTCCCCACAGCACGCCGGCGTCGATCTTGCCGGCGACAAGATCGTCGATCATCGCCTGCGCCGAATTGTCATAGCGCGTGTCGATCATCAAGGGATAAGGCTTTGCGTCGCCCATGAGGCCGGCGATCGCCATGTTGGTCGCCGGAGGCGTACCGGCGACGATGCCGACATGCTTACCCTTCAGCCGCGCGTCTTCGAGCGTGTCGACCTCTTCGAGGCCGCTGCCCGCTTTGGCGACCAGCGCGTACGACGTGCGATAATAGGGATTGGTGCCCTGCACGAGGTCGTCGCCTTGCGGATAACCCATGATGACGTCGCAGCGATGTGCGCCCAGCGTCATCTTCACGAAGCCGGTGGCTTGCGGGAAGAAGACGTAGTCGAGCTTCTTCTGCAGCTTGTCCGCAAACAGCTCGGCGAGCCTGTTCTCGAACCCTTCGCCCTTTTCGTTCGAGAATGGCAGGTTGCGCGGATCGGAACAGACGCGCAGCACTTTCGGGTCGACCAGCTCGAACGAGAGGTCGCCACTGTCGCTCGTTTGCGCGACGGCAACGTCGCCGATCGCGCAAGACGCCGCCATTACACACAGCGAAAATAACCAGCGACGATGTCGTCCGGCCTCCATCATCGCGCTTCCTCCTCGTTTTGTTCGAATGCTATCCATGCAACGCACGGACGCACCATGTTTCGCCAACTTTGTGTTGGTTTGACTTTGCTGCAGTGCAATGCGGCAAACCCATTGAACTGAGGCGGCAAATTGTCCCACATCGCTTCAATGATCGCAGCCTTGGTCCTGCTGGGACTCGCGACGCTAGCACGCGCCGAACCGGCCGAATTGCCTGTAAGCGAAGTCGCGCCGGGAATATTCGTACACTCTGGGGCCATTGCCCTGATGACGCGCGAGAATGAGGGGACCATCGCCAATGTAGGTTTCATCATCGGCGAGGATGCGGTGGCCGTGATCGATACCGGCGGCAGCGTCCGTGAAGGCGAGGCGCTGCTCGCGGCGGTGCGAGCCCGTACCAAAAAGCCGATCCGATACGTCATCAACACCCATGGCCATCCCGACCATGTCTTCGGCAACGCGGCCTTTGTCGCGGAGGGAACGAGATTCGTCGGTCACAGCAAGCTGCCGCAGGCGCTGACGACGCGCGGGCCATATTATCTCGACAATTTCAGGCGGATCATGGGCGACGAATTGATCTCCCCGGTCAAGATCGTGCCGCCCACACTGCTCGTTACGGATACGCTGACGCTCGATCTCGGATTGCGCCGCCTGACCTTGCGGGCCTGGCCCGCTGCACACAGCGACAACGATCTCACTGTGCTCGACGAGACGACCAAAACCCTGTTCGCAGGCGACCTCGTCTTTCTCCGCCACATTCCGGTCATGGACGGCAGCATTCGCGGCTGGCTTGCCTTGCTCCAAGAGCTTGAGACCGTTCCGGCGGTCCGCGTTGTCCCCGGTCACGGCCCCGTGACCGACTGGCCTGCCGCGTTGACCGATGAACGGCGTTATCTTTCGAGGCTGCTGTCCGACGTCCGCGCGCTCAATAGGAAGGGCGAGCCGATCCGGACCGTCGCGGACAAGGCAGCCGGCTCGGAACGGGCGCATTGGGAGCTGTTCGACGACTACAACGCCCGCAACGCAACCGCAGCATTTTCAGAAATTGAATGGGAGTAGCGGACGCGCTACGCTGACTTGGGATCAGTTATGCTGACCCAGGGATCGACTACGCTGACCCAGGGGCCAACTGCTTCGTCCGCGCGGGACCTTGATCATGATGGGGCACAACATCCGCCTGACTCTTGTCGCCGCGCTGCTCGGCTTGGCATTCGCTGCCCCTGCGCGCGCTGAGGAGGCCTATGATCCCTGGCCGGGCCTGGTGCAGGACATCTTCAACAACCGTCCGATGCAGGACGGCGCCGACGTCATCGGCATCGAGATGCCGTATCGCGCCGAGGATGCGGCGATCGTGCCCGTGACCTTGCGCAGCAAGCTGTCGCCCGGCGATAGCCGCAGCATCCGCGCGATCACGCTGGTGATCGACCGCAACCCGGCGCCGATGGCGGCGAAGTTCGAGCTTGGGCCGGACGCCAACGTCACGGAAATCTCAACCCGCGTACGCGTCAACAACTACACCGACGTCCATGCCGTGGCAGAGCTCAGCGACGGCCAGCTCTACGTCTCCAAGACCTATGTGAAGGCATCCGGCGGCTGCTCCGCTCCGGCGGGGAAGAACGCCGAGGAAGCCGCGAGCCGGCTCGGCCAGATGCGCTATCGGCAGTTCGCGCGTGAGGCTGCGCCGGCCAGCCGCGTCCGCGAAGCACAGATCATGATCGGCCATCCCAACAATTCCGGCCTCCAGATGGACCAGGTGACGCAGCTCTATATCCCGGCCTTCTTCGTCAACCAGCTCAAGCTGACGCAGGACGACAGCCTTGTGCTCGGGATGGAGGGCGGCATCTCGATCTCGGAAGATCCCAATCTGCGCTTCACCTATGTCTCCAACGGCGCCAAGCGCTTTCGCGCGGAAGCCAAGGATACGGACGGACATATGTTTCGCAACGAGTGGGACGTGGAGAAGCCGGGGACGTAGTGACCCTCGCGCTGAATTTCCCTCTCCTCTTGTGGGCCCCTAGTGGGAGAGGGTGGATCGCCCGCGTAGCGGCGAGACGGGGGTCTATCCGCGCGCGTCTCTCACGATTGAGTACGCCGAAACAACCCCTCATCCGGCGCTTCGCGCCACCTTCTCCCGCAAAGGGGAGAAGGGACAGCACCGTTCGCGCGTCAACAGCTAACGTCAATAGCTAGAAGCACCTCACCTCGGCTTCCGCTTGCGCGCGCCTGAGATCATTCACAGCCGAGTTCGCCTGCTCGGAGGTGCGAAACTGCGTGCCGAGATTGCCGCGCACCTGGGACATGCTGAGCGCGGTCTCCGCGGTGACGTAGCGCTCATAGGGCACGATCGAGGCCACCACGTCGATCGAGCAGGAACATTGCTCGATCGACTGCCGGCTCTCGCCATTGGCTTTCATGCAGCCATAGACGTATTCGGCACGCGCCGAGGTCGGATAATCATTGACCTCGTCGGCTCGCGCCACGCACGCGGTCGCCGCCAGTGCTGCCAATACGGCGACAATCGGTCGTAGCCGTCCCGCCAGATTCATGCGCGTCCTCCTGCTGGTTGCGATCAAAGCTATGCTATGCGTATTGTCCTGAAAAGCATTCCTTCGAGGGAAACGGCTCACAAGGTGATGAGACTTCTTGGTCGAACTTTTGCGCTCGCGATGACGCTGGCGCTGACGCAGGTCGCAACCGGCCGTGCTGCGGATGCGATCCGCCTTGCGGTGCAGAAGACCGGAACATTCTCATGGGAGCTGGCCGCGATCCGCGCCAATGGGCTCGACAAGGAAGCCGACCTCTCGCTCGAGGTCGCCGAGCTCGCAAGTCCCGAGGCCGGCAAGATCGCGCTGCGCGCCGGCAATGCCGACATCATGCTGTCGGACTGGCTCTGGGTGTCGCGCGAGCGCGCGCTCGGCGCCAAGCTGACCTTCTATCCCTATTCCAGCGCTCTCGGCGCAGTAATGGTGCCGGCCGCCTCGCCGATCAAGACGCTTGCCGACCTCAAGGGACGCAAGCTCGGCGTCGGCGGCGGCCCGATCGACAAGAGCTGGCTACTGCTGCAAGCGCGGATGAAGCAGGACGGCATCGACCTGAAGTCGGAGGCAACCATAGCCTACGGCGCGCCGCCCCTGATCGCCGCGAAGGCACTCGACGGCGAGATGGATGCGAGCCTCAACTTCTGGAATTTCTGCGCGCAATTGGAGGCCAAGGGCTTCCGGCGCCTCGCCGGCATCGAGGACATCTTGCCGAAGCTCGGCGCCAAGGGCGCGGTCTCCGCAGTCGGCTATGTCTTCGACGAGAGCTGGGCGGCCAGCCATCGCGAGGCGGTGGCGCGTTTCATTGCGATGACCCGCAAGGCCAAGCAGCTGCTGGCCACGTCAGATGCAGCCTGGGAGAAGATCGCGCCGCTCACCGGGACCACCGATCCGGCCGTGCTCAAGACCTACCGCGAGCGCTATCGCGACGGCATTCCGCGGCGGAGCATCGCTGACGAGGAGGCCGATGCGCGCGTGCTCTACCGCGTGCTGGCCGAGACCGGCGGCCGTGATTTGGTTGGGCCCGCGGCCGAACTCGATCCGGGCACCTTCTATCACGCAGTTCCCGGAGATTGAGGTGCTGCGTCTGGTTTCGTTTGCCCTGTTCCTCGCCGTCTGGTGGACCGCCGCGCTGTTCGTCGGCGGTGCAAAGCTGCCCTCCCCGCCCGCCGTGCTCGACGTCATGATCGCGGAAGCCGCGAGCGGCGCGCTGTTCCTGCATCTCGGCGCCACGCTCGCGCGGGTCGCGCTCGCCTTCGTGCTGGCGATGTCGCTCGGCAGCGCCATCGGCTATCTGATGGGCCGGGTGAAGCTCGCCGACCGGCTCGGCGATCCCTGGCTGATCCTGCTCTTGAACCTGCCTGCGCTGGTGGTGATCGTGCTCGCCTATATCTGGGCCGGCCTGACCGAAGCGGCCGCGATCGCGGCGATCGCCATCAACAAGCTGCCGACCGCGGTCGTCACCTTGCGCGAAGGCACCCGCGCGCTCGACCGCTCGCTCGACGAGATGGCGACCGTGTTCGCAATGCCCCGCTGGCGCGCGTTCCGTCATGTCGTGCTGCCACAGCTTGCGCCCTATGTCGCTGCCTCCGCACGTTCCGGACTGTCGCTGGTGTGGAAGATCGTGCTGGTCGCCGAGCTTTTGGGGCGGCCGAATGGCGTCGGCTTCGAGATCGGGGTTGCGTTCCAGCTGTTCGACACGCCCCGGCTGCTCGCCTATTCCCTGACGTTTGCCGCCGTCGTGCTCGTGATCGAGACAGCACTGGTGCAGCCGTTCGAAGCCCATGCAAACAGGTGGCGGCCCCGTGCGGCTTGAAGTCGGTATTACAGGCAAGACGTTCAGGAGTGCCGCGGGCGGAACGCACGAGGTGCTGGCACCGATCAAGTTTGCGCTTCAATCGGGCGAGGTCGGGGTGCTGATCGGTCCGTCCGGCTGCGGCAAGAGCACAATGCTGCGCATCATCCTCGGGCTCGATCGCGACTTCGCCGGACAGGTCGCGCGCCCGCCGGAGGCGCGGATCGGGATGGTGTTCCAGGAGCCCCGGCTGTTGCCGTGGCGCTCGGTCGAGCAGAACGTGCGGCTCGCGGCCCCCGGTATCAGCGAAGCGAAGCTGTCCGAGCTTTTCAGAATCCTGGAGCTGGAAGCGCATCGCAGCCACTTTCCCGGCGAATTGTCGCTGGGGCTTGCCCGCCGCGTCGCGCTGGCCCGCGCATTTGCGGTCGAGCCCGATCTGCTCGTGCTCGACGAGCCCCTCGCCTCGCTCGACGACGCCCTTTCAGGCCGCCTGCGCGACGAGATCGCGACGCTGGTCGCAAGCCGCCCCGTGATGACGCTGCTCGTCACTCACAGCATCGACGATGCAGTGCGTCTCGGCGATCGACTGTTCTTCCTGTCGCCGCGCCCGGCGCGCATTCTGGCCGAGGTGCCCATTGCCATCGCGCGCGATGCGCGCGGCGACGCCGCGATTGCAGCGATCAAGGCTGGGCTTGCGCGGCAAGTCCAGGGTGAACAGGGCGACGATGACGCCGGGCCGGTTGTCTCATAGGCAGCCGTGCGCCAGGTGTGCTAGACTAGCCGCAGCGGAGTCTGCTGATGACGCGAACAATCGCCCTGACGACGCTTTGCCTCGCTCTGCTCGCGACAACGACGCGCGCGCAGGACATGATGCGCGGCCTCGATCTGACGTCACCCGCCATGGTCTCCGCTGAAATGAGCCGGCAGGAGGTCGAGGCCATGCTGGCCAAAGCGAGCGCTGGCGCGCCTGCCGATTTGACCGGCAAGCGGCTGTCGGGGCTCGATCTTAGTGGTCTTGACCTGACCGACGCCATTCTCCGCGCGGCGCGGCTCAACAAGACGAAACTCGCCCGTGCCCGGCTTGATGGAGCGATCCTCGATCAGGCATGGCTGCTGGATGCGGATCTGACAGGCGCGAGCCTGAAGCGGGCCAATCTGTTCGCGTCGCAGATGGCACGCGCTCGCCTCGACGGCGCCGATCTGACCGGTGCGCGCATCGCGGCCGATCTCAGCGGCGCAAGTCTGGTCGGCGCGTCGATCGCGGATGCGCATCTCGGCGCCGATATGCGCAACCAGTCGATGGGGTTGATGCGCGCCGTGCTGCGATCGGCCAATCTGGCACGGTTGAACGCGCGCAACGCCGACCTGTCGCGGGTCGATCTCGAGTTTGCCTCCCTCACGGGAGCCGACCTGACCGGGGCTTCGCTCAGGAACGCCCAGCTCGGCGGTGCCGACCTGACCGGGGCGACCGTCATCGACACCGATTTCGAGGGTGCCGATCTCACCTCCGCCAGGCTGATTGCACCGATCGGCCTTGACCGCGCCAAAAATTTCGACAAGGCAAAAAACGGCGAGCGCCTGATCAAGCAATAACGGCGCCGCCTTGGGAGGACGATTTGATGCGTTGGGGTCCGGTGTTGATCGCGTTGCTGGCGTTTGCCGGCGAAGCCGCCGCGCAAAGCAAGGGCAAGGGCATCCGCCTCTGGAATCTAACGACCGAGACGATCTCGGGGTTTCAGCTCTCGCCGGCCGGCAAGACCGACTGGGGTCCGAACCAGACCTTGAACGACAAGGACAAGGAGGTCGACCACGACGAGCGGCTGCGGATCACCGGCGCCGAACCCGGCCGCTACGACGCCAAGGTCAGCTATCCCAATTCACGGCAGTGCATCGTCCGCGACATCGAGATCAGGGCCGATGCGGTATTTTCGATCGCCGACAAGGATTTGAAGGATTGCACCAAGTAGCAGCGACGCTTCACGCTTTGTCATTCGGGTGCGGGTATTCGCAGCGCCAACGCACCGCATGCCACTTCGGGTGCTCGCCGATCCATTGCGCAATATATGGCGGCGCGGCCATCGCGCATTGCGTCGGCGACCCTGCATAGGAAAACACCAGATGCTGCTCCTCGCAAGTCGCAGGCGAGAGCACTGCGCACACAGTCACCACCAGATCAATCGGGTTCATACCGCCATCCTCGCGCAAAGGGCAATCAAGATTAGCATAAAGGGTTACGTGCAAGGCGAGCGGAAGTTTCAAACCGGCGTGAGGAATGGGGAACTGCCTCCTATCCTTCTCCCGCTTGCGGCAACAGGTTCGGCCAAATCTAGAAATTCACCCCGAACACCAACCTGGCCTGATGGCGTTCGAAATTGACGAGGTCGAGATTGGCGGCTGATCCGGTCGGGCGGCCCCAGGCCTGCATGCTCCAGCTCAGGGTAAGCCGCGAGCGTTCGGACAGCTGGAAATAGGCGGTGGGACCGACGAACAGCGCCTGGCCCGCGAATTCGCCAAGACCGATGCCATCGTACTGGCGGAAATAACGCAGCTCGCCGCCGAGCAGGATGTTTGGACGCACGCGGGCCATGCCGGCAAAAGCCACGCCGATGGTGGAGCTCTTCTCGGACTGCCCGGCTATCTCGAAGCGCGCCCATTCCGGCTGATAGATCAGGTTGAGCGCACCGATGGCGAAGTTCGGGATGAGTTCGCGGTCGAAGGCGAGCGTAAGGTCGGTGCCGTACATCCGGCCCTTTGCGCCGGAGGTCTCATCGATGCGGTCGCCATGGAACTCGGCGGCGACGGTCAGTCCGAACGGCGCGCGCTCGCGATCGAGCAGGCGATAGCGCAGGTCGAGCGAGGCACCCTGGAAGTTGAGCTGGCGGCGATCGTCGATGTCGGGGACGCCGGTGATGTCGTGCAAGGTGGTGGTGCCGCCGACCTCGATGCGGAAGTTCGGCAGCGGCACGACCTCGATCTCGATCTCCTGCGACAGCGCGCGGTAGGTCCCGCTGCCCTTGCCGAAGCGCCCGGTCGTCTCACTCTGGAGTTCGCGCTCGCCGGGAGTGCCGACATCGGTACCGATCATGAAGCCGAAGATGTGCTCGGTATCAAAGCCCTCTTCCGCGCCGGCGCGCGCCGAGGCAAGCGCGACGCTACAGGCAACCACCGTCCAAAAGCTCAAGGCTGCGACGCGCATCCCGTATCCCGAAGGCGCGCGCCGCCTTGATGCGGCAGCAGCGCTGACTGCCGTCAACGTAGCATACTGCGGACGAAGCGCGGATGAGATTTTGGAGGGAGAGTGCGCCCGACCCGGTGCGGCTTTGCATCGACCGCAAGCGAGAGCACAGGACGATGTCGGCGAAAGCGGTCCGAACACTGCCACGGCTTCGATGGAGTTTGCCATCGAAGCCGCGGCAGGTCGTCGCGTGGTCTTACTTGCGCGAAGCGCAGGCGTACATGTTGATTTCCATGCCGACCGGCACTTCCACGATCTTCGGAGCTTTCCAAGCCATTCGGGGTCTCCCAAGGGATAGAGCGCGACATCGCGCGACCGAAACCTAGGGCTGCGTCAAGTGCAGCGCAAGTCTGGAATCGAAGGCGGGAATGCATCTCTTGCGATTCTCACGCCGACACTTCTCTCTCGGACAAGAGATGTTCACTCTCGGGCAAGAGCCGCATCTTGTGCGATCACCGCCGCAGAATTTCGACTCACGCGCGACTCACGCGCGGCCGCCGCGTTAACAATCCTTGTCCGCAGCTTGCGGACTGGACTTCGCACCTTCCGCCCGATCCGCTGCGGTCGGCTGGCTCTGCATCTGCCGCTGCGCATCTTCGGACGATGCCGCCACTCCGCCGCTGGCGCGATTCATCGTGCTGGTCGGCGGATGCTGGCTCGCCTCGCTCGACGAACTCTGCGACTGCGCATGCGGCGCCGGCCACGCGAGGGCGGCGCTGCTTCGCGTCGCGGAATTTCGCCGGCCGCTCGACGCAAGTCGGAAAACACGGTCGTAAGGTTTCCGTAAGGTGACCGGCATTCGGCGTCCAACATATCGGCATGACGCTTACGACTTTCGTATTGACGGCTTTTGCTTTCCGGCGGAGTGTTACTCCCGCAGCGTCAAAAGGCGCGCATATTGGGAGGAACGGATGAAACGCTTTGCGATGGCCGCGAGCCTCGTCATGCTTGCATCGACGTGTGCAGACGCCCAGACCACCGAGCAACTGGTCAAGGGTGCGACCGATACATCGAACGTCCTCAACTACGGGATGGGGTACAACCTGCAGCGTTTCTCAACGCTGAACCAGATCAACAAGGACACCGTCAAGAACCTCGTCCCGGTCTGGAATTACAGTTTCAACGACGATCGCAGCGAGGAATCGCAGCCGCTGGTCTACCAGGGCGTGATCTACGTGACGTCGCACAACGCGACCATGGCGGTTGACGCCAAGACCGGCAAGCAGATCTGGAAGAGCAAGATCGAATATCCCGCCGAGACGCCGCGCATCATCTGCTGCGGCATCATCAACCGCGGCGCCGCGCTCTACGACGGCAAGCTGTTCCGCACTACGCTCGACGCCAACGTGATCGCACTCGATGCCAAGGACGGCAAGGAGCTGTGGCGGCAGAAGGCGGCCGACATCAAGGAGGGCTATTCGATGACGGTAGCCCCGCTGGTCGCCGACGGCGTCCTCATCACCGGCATCTCCGGCGCCGAGTTTGGCACCCGTGGCTTCATCGACGGCTGGGATCCGGCAACAGGCAAGCACCTGTGGCGCACTCATTCGATCCCTTCGCCGGAGGAGCCCGGCGGCGACACCTGGAAGGGCGACACCTGGAAGCTCGGCGGTGGCTCGACCTGGATCACGGGTTCTTATGATCCCGAGCTGAACACGGTCTATTGGGGCATCGGCAATCCGGGACCGTTCAATTCGGCGGTGCGTCCGGGCGACAACCTCTACACCTGCTCCGTGCTGGCGATGGATCCCAAGACCGGCAAGATCAAGTGGCACTACCAGTTCTCGCCGAATAATCCGTTCGACTACGACGCCGTGGCCGAGATGGTCCTCGCCGATATGAATATCGAGGGCAAGCCGACCAAGGTGCTGATGGATGCCAACCGCAACGGCTTCTTCTACGTGCTGGATCGCACCAACGGCAAGCTGCTCGCGGCCAACCCGTATGTGAAGGTCAACTGGGCCACCAGCATCGACATGAAGACGGGACGGCCGGTCGAAACCGACGTCAGCAAGGATGCGCGCGAGGGCAAGAAGGTCGTCGTCTATCCCTCGCTGCTCGGTGGCAAGAACTGGGAGCCGATGTCCTTCAACCCGCAAACTGGGCTCGCCTACGCCAACACTCTCGCATTCGGCGGGCACTACAAGACGGAGCCGGTGACGTACAAGGCCGGCGAATGGTATCTCGGCATGGACCTGACCGACCTTTGGGACTGGCCCAATGGTCCCCGCGGTCATCTCAAGGCGATTGATCCGCTCACGGGCAAAGCCAAGTGGGAAGCGCCAGCCGACATCCCGAGGTTCTCCGGCGTGCTGTCGACCGCGGGCGGCGTCGTGTTCACGGGTGCGCTGACCGGCGAGTTCGAGGCCTTCGACGCTGACAGCGGCAAGAAGCTCTGGCAGTTCCAGACCGGCTCGGGCATCGAGGGACAACCGGTGACCTGGCAACAGGACGGCGTGCAGTATGTCGCCGTTACGAGTGGGTATGGCGGCGTCTACTCGATCTTCTCCGGTGACGAGCGGCTTGCCACGGTGCCGGCGGGCGGCTCGCTGTGGGTCTTTGCGGTCAAGCAGTAGCCACAGGCAAGACGTGTTGAGGCAGGTAACTCACAAGACGGCGGCGATCCTCGCCGCCGTCGCGGTGCTGACGGTCGCGCTTGCGGCGACCGTTCGTGCCGCAGATGATTCAACTGGCAATCCCGTACAAGCGCAGATCGACCACGGCAAGTCGACCTATGCTTCGAAATGCTCGCACTGCCACGGCCCCAACATGATGAATTCCGGCACCATCACGCCGGATCTGCGCGCCTTCCCCGACGACAAGACGCGCTTCGTCACCACGGTGAAGAACGGCAAGAACAACAAGATGCCGCCTTGGGCCGACATTCTCAGCGACGACGAGATCGGGGACCTCTGGGCCTTCATCTCGAGCCGGAGGAAGCCGTGACGGCCTGGCGCACCGCATGGAGCGTCGCCGCAATCCTCGTGGCGACGGCAACGGTCGCTTATGCCGCCGACGATCCCTTAAGGATTTGTCTCGATGAGGACCGGCCGCCGCTCTCGGTGCATCATCGCGGCAAGCCGGACTCAGGTTTCGACCTGTTGCTGGCGCAGGCGATCGCGGAGCGGATGGGACGGCCGCTGGCCATTCAGTGGTTCGAGAGCAAGCTGGATGAGGATTCGAGCCCGCAGCTCGAGGCCAACGCACTGCTTTCCGACGGGCGTTGCGCGCTCGTGGGCGGCTACGCACTGACGCAGGATTCGCTGGTGGTCCCCGGCATGAAGACGGCCCGGCTGCCGGATTTCGCCGGCGCCAACCGCGATGACCGGCGGCGACGCGTCGCGCTCGGCGTGCTCGCGCCGAGCCAGCCCTATGTTTACTCGCCGATGACGGTGGTGCTCGGGCCGAAGGCGCAGGGCCGCAAGATCGGCGACATCGGCGATCTCGCCGGGCTTCGCCTCGCGATCGAGAGCGGGTCGCTGGGCGATGCGATCCTGATGACCTACGATAAGGGGCGCCTCATCGACAACATCACGCATCTCGTGCCCGGCCGCAGCAACCTGCTCGGGGCGCTCGAGCGCGGCGAGTATGACGCAACGTTGATCGACCTCGGCCGCTTCGACGCCCATCGTGCCGCGCATCCCGATACCGCGATCACCGCCTCCGGCTACTACTATCCAATCGGCGCCAATCGCGGTTATGTCGCGCTTGCGAGCGCGCCTGCCCTGATAGACGCCGTCAACAAGGCGCTGACCGGGCTTGCTGCCGAGGGTAAGATCGCCGAATTCGGCAAACAGGCGGGGCTGACCTATCTGCCGCCGCGCGAACCCGCGATCCTCGGCGACGCCTGGAAGCAGATTATTCAACGGTGATTCAATTGGTCATTCCGGGGCGCCCGAAGGGCGAACCCGGAATCCATGTCTCCGCAGCACATGCGCCAGATGGATTCCGGGCCTGCGTGCTGCGCACGTATCCCGGAATGACGAAGGATGTGGCGAATGCGCCAATCTGTCTCGCCTGTCGGCCATGGCAGCGGCGGCATGATGCAGTACCTTTCGTAAAATCCTGGAGAGAGTCATGTCCACCAAGCTCGATCGCCGCCGCTTCATCGCCACCGGCAGCAGTGCACTCGCGATGCCTTTCGTGGCGCGCAGCGTCTCGGCGCAAGGCGCGTGGCCGTCGCGGCAGATCCGCATGATCTGCAGCTATCCGGCCGGCGGACAGACCGACCTGCTCGCGCGCGCCTTCGGCGAATTCATCTCCAAGCAGGGGGGCAAGACCGTCGTCGTCGAAAACAAGCCCGGCGCTTCCGGCGCGATCGGCACGGCAGAGGTCGCTCGCGCGGAGCCCGACGGCCACACCGTGCTGTGCTCGATCTCGACCACCTACGTGATGAACCGGGTGGTGATGAAGAACCCCGGCTACGACATGGACAGGGATTTGGCGCTCGTCAGCGTCATTCCGGGCGCCGGCCTGTTACTGGTGGCGAACCCGAAAACCGGCATCAAGACACTGGAGGACTTCGTCGCCTTCGCGCGCAAGAGCGGCAGGGTGAACTTCGGCACCTATAGCGCGGGCTCGGCCCCGCACATCACGATCAACGAGCTCAACCAGCAGTATGGCCTTGCCATCGAGCCGATCCACTACCGCGGCGAAGCCCCGATGTGGACGGGGATGCTGGAAGGCACGCTCGATGCCGCGATGGGCAGCTATACGGCAGCGCAATCCGTCTTGCAGAGCGACCGTGGCAGCGTGTTCGCGGTGCATTCGAAGAAGGTCGGCGCGATCCCCGATATCAAGACCCTGCCCGAACAGGACGCGACATCAAAATTCTTCACCGTGAGCGGCTTCACCGGCTGGGCCGTGCCGAAGGCGACGCCGCAGCCGGTCGTCGACCGGCTCGCCGAACTCTGTGTGGCCGCCAACAGCGATCCCAAGGTGAAGGACGTTCTCAACACGTTCGTGCTCGAACCGGCGATCGGTTTCAGGGAGACCAATGCCTTGTATCAGCGTGAGCTGCCGATCTGGATCGAGAGCGCGCAATCCCTTGGCCTGGAGCCGGCCTGAACTTTCGGCATGGCGCCAGCCATCCCTTCGCGGCCCAGCGTCCGACCAAAGCCTAGTGCCGGAGAATCTTTTTCCCGTTATGATTGCGCGACGCTGCCGGAAGACCTCGGCGGCGCGGACGAGAAAGGCCGATCGCATGACATCGGATGGCGTTGCCGTAGCCGTCATGATCATCCTGCTCTTTCCGATGGGCTATTTCTTGCTGGCCTCGCCCGCCTTCCTGCTCGTGAAGCTCGATATCCAGCCTGTCACTCAGCTGTTGCGCGGGATGTTCAATGTCCATTTCCGAATCATGAGCGTTGCCGGCGTCATCGGGGCAGTGGCTTTCATCGTGGCCGGTCGACCGCTTTTCGGGGCAGGCGTCGGCCTGATTGCAGCTTTCGCGATTTGGGGACGCGGCTGGTTCATGCGACGGATGGATGACCAGCTCAACGCCAGGGATGCGGGCGATGCCGACGCTGTGCGCCGGCTACGCCGGCTGCATTGGGGCGGAATGCTGTGCAACGCGGCGCTGGTTGCCGGCCTCCTGGCCAGTATTCCCTACGTCGCCCCAACGGCGTGAGGGTATCAGGCGCAGGCCAGAACCGGCGTCCATGACGAAACGCCGCGCGATGCTCGCCTAATGCCCGTCCGCGCTGGCAGCGGCCTGCTGCCCCTTGTGGATCGAGGACGGCACCACGCCGAAATACTTCCGGAACACGCGGCTGAAATGCGATGAGCTGGAGAAGCCCCAGGAGAACGCGACGTCGGTGATGGTCTTGCCGGCGTGGGCCTCGAGCTCCTGGCGGCAGTTCTGAAGGCGTGCCTGCCAGATGTAATCGCTCACCGTGGTGCCGCGCTCGGAGAACAGCATGTGCAGATAGCGCTTGGAGCAGCCGAGTTCGGTGGAAATCTGGTCGATGCACAGATCCGGATCGCGCAGGTGCTCACGAATGAAAAATTGGGCACGCACATACATCGCCTCCGGCCCGACGCGGTCCAACATCGTGTCGGCTTCGCGCAGCGGCAACAGCAGCAGATCGATCAACGAGTCGGCGACGCCGACCGCGCTGTTCGCCGACAGCTTCGCCGCTTCGTCGAACGTGGCATGGACGAAATCATGGGCGATCCGCCCCGTCCCGGTGCGCGACGACAGCTTGCAGGCCGGCATTCGCTGCGACGGGAATCCGCGATCCCGCAGCAACGCCTTCGGCACGATCACCACGTCGTGGCGCGTGAAGGCGGGGCTGATGATCGAATGCGGACAGGAGACGTCATAGGCGATGATGTCTCCCGGGTTGATCTCGATGTGGCGGCCCTCCTGCTCGAAATAGGACACGCCGTAGGTCTGGAAGTGGATCTTGATGTACGGGTGCTCGTTGGCCTTGGCGCGCGCCAGCGTGTGCGCGATGCGATGCTGGCTGACCTCGATCTGGCAGAGCTTCAGACGCGAGACGGTGGTGTAGTCGATGCGGCCTTCGAGCGAAGATGCCTCGAGCGGATCGACGTCGAAATATCCGCACAGGCTCGTCAAGCCATCGATCCAGCTCTGGATCTGCCGCTTCGGCGTCAACCCTGTCGTCGAGAGCGTGTGAATTGTGTCGGACATTAATCCAGCCACTGCATTGATCCGGAGATTCGACGCGAATCGCGACCAGCGCTGCCGCAGCCCTCAGCCATGATTGCGTGACGTTTACCTCAAATTCAGGGGTCTTTTGGAACGAGCACCATCGTTCCATTGCCACCCTTGAAACTTAATCCTCCGCCTTAGTTGCACGGCCGTCAAGGGGAACCTGAACTGTCGATGGCGGCGCGATGCGACATGGAAGCAGCTGAATTCGCGCCTGCAAAATCAAAAACTTGGCGTCCGTGCGCTGTCGAGCAAATCGCCTTCTCTCTTGGGCAAGTTTCCCGCTGGCGAAGACGTTAGGGATTGCGTCAGGAACAACAAGATCGGGCCACTCCTGCACGTGGACCCGTGGCTCTCATCAGGAGGAGGAAACAGTACAGCATCGTTTCTGGTCCCAATCGTGACCGCCCTGCACGAGCAGACGCCGGACGAAAAGCCCGGCGATTAAGCAATGCTTCGGAAACAATAAACGCGACCAATGGAGGAATGACTATGCGCAAGGTGCTACTGGCGACCTTTCTTGGCTCCGCGGCGGCTCTCGCCGTCGGCGGCGCTTCAGCCAATGACGAGCTGATCAAGATGTCGCAGAACCCGAAAGACTGGGTGATGCCGACGGGCGACTATGCCAATACCCGCTATTCCAAGCTGAACCAAATCAACGCACAAAACGTCGGCAAGCTCCAGGTCGCCTGGACCTTCTCGACCGGCGTGCTGCGCGGCCACGAAGGCGGCCCGCTGATTATCGGCAACATCATGTACGTCCATACGCCGTTCCCGAACAAGGTCTATGCTCTTGACCTTTCGCAGGAGAACAAGATCGTCTGGCGGTACGAGCCGAAGCAGGACCCGAACGTCATCCCGGTGATGTGCTGCGATACCGTCAACCGCGGCCTGTCGTACGGCGACGGAAAGATCTTCCTGCATCAGGCCGACACCACTCTCGTCGCGCTCGACGCCAAGACCGGTCAGGTTGCATGGTCCGCGAAGAACGGCGATCCCAGCAAGGGCGAGACTGGCACGTCGGCACCGATGGTCATCAAGGACAAGGTGCTGGTCGGCATCTCCGGCGGCGAGTTCGGCGTTCAGGCCCATATGACCGCCTACGACATCAAGACCGGCAAGGAGGTCTGGCGCGGGTATTCGGAAGGGCCGGATAACCAGCTCCTGGTCGACGACAAGACCACCGCGCTCGGCAAACCGATCGGCAAGGACTCCAGCCTCAAGACCTGGCAGGGCGATCAGTGGAAGATCGGCGGCGGCGCGACGTGGGGCTGGATCTCCTACGATCCCGAACTCAATCTCGTCTACTACGGGTCGGGCAACCCCTCGACCTGGAACCCGAAGCAGCGTCCCGGCGACAACAAATGGTCGATGACGATCTGGGCGCGCAATCCGGACACCGGCGTGGCCAAGTGGGTCTATCAGATGACGCCCCATGACGAATGGGACTATGACGGCGTCAACGAGATGATCCTCTCGGACCAACAGATCAACGGCCAGCCGCGCAAGCTGCTGACACATTTCGATCGTAACGGCCTCGGCTACACGCTCGATCGCACCAACGGCGAATTGCTCGTCGCGGAGAAGTACGATCCGAAGGTGAACTGGACCTCCGGCGTCGACATGGACAAGAACTCGCCGACTTATGGCCGTCCGAAGGTGCTCGACGCAGCTTCGACCGACAAAGCCGGCGAAGACCACAACGTCAAGGGCATCTGCCCGGCCGCGCTCGGCACCAAGGACGAGCAGCCGGCAGCCTACTCGCCGGATACGCAGCTGTTCTACGTTCCGACCAACCACGTCTGCATGGACTACGAACCGTTCAAGGTGAGCTACACCGCGGGCCAGCCCTACGTGGGTGCGACGCTCTCGATGTATCCGCCGCAGGGTGAAAGCCACATGGGCAACTTCATCGCCTGGGACGGCAAGACCGGCAAGATCGTCTGGTCGAACAAGGAGCAGTTCTCGGTCTGGTCGGGTGCGCTCGCAACCGCCGGCGGCGTGGTGTTCTACGGCACGCTGGAAGGCTACCTGAAGGCGGTCGATGCCAAGACCGGCAAGGAGCTCTACAAGTTCAAGACTCCCTCCGGCATCATCGGCAACGTCACCACCTATGAGAACGGCGGCAAGCAGTACGTCGCAGTGCTCTCCGGCGTGGGCGGCTGGGCCGGCATCGGTCTGGCGGCAGGCCTGACCGATCCGACCGCCGGTCTCGGCGCAGTCGGTGGCTACGCGGCCCTCAGCAACTACACGGCGCTCGGCGGTACGCTGACCGTGTTCTCGCTGCCGGCGAACTAGCCTCGACACCTTATCGCTCCGGCGCGTGGGTCAAATCCACGCGCCGGCTCGTCTCCAACAAACGCCCCGAGGAAATTCTCTTGCGTAAAATCTGCTCTGTTATTGCTGCGATGGTCCTGGTTGCGTCCGGAGGCGTTGCTGTCGCGGACGACGGCTCGGGTGACCCGACTGCCGTCAAGAAGGAAGACGATGGCAAATGGCTCGATAAGGAAGGACTCCCGACCTACAAGATTACGGCCGACGGCAATGTGGACTGGTTTACGTACTCCGGATACCGCCGCTACCACTCGGACTGCCATGTCTGTCACGGCCCGGATGGAATGGGCTCGACCTATGCCCCGGCGTTGAAGGATTCGCTGAAGACGATGAGTTACGGCGACTTTCTCGGTGTCGTCGCTTCGGGTCGCAAGAATATCTCGACCGCGCAGGAGAACGTGATGCCGGCCTTCGGCGACAATCCGAACGTGGCCTGCTACATGGACGATCTCTACATCTATCTGCGCGCTCGCTCCAATGAGGCCTGGGGCCGCGCGCGCCCCGGCAAGCATGAGGACAAGACAGAGGCCTATACAAAGGCCGAAGACTCTTGCATGGGCAAGAAATAACGTCTGGAGGTTCGGCCGAGACACCATCTCGCCGTCTTCCTGAGGATTTGAGGAGTTTACGATGAAGACACGTGCCGCCGTCGCTTTCGAAGCCAAGAAGCCGCTCGAGATCGTCGAGGTCGATCTGGAAGGACCGAAGACCGGCGAAGTCCTGGTCGAGATCAAGGCGACGGGCATCTGCCATACCGACGCCTACACGCTCGACGGCTTCGACAGCGAAGGAATTTTCCCGTCGATCCTGGGCCATGAGGGCGCCGGAATCATCCGCGAGATCGGCCCCGGCGTGACCTCGGTGAAGCCGGGCGATCACGTCATCCCGCTCTACACACCCGAATGCCGGCAGTGCAAAAGCTGCCTCAGCCAGAAGACCAATCTCTGCACCGCGATCCGCGCGACGCAAGGCAAAGGCGTGATGCCCGACGGCACCAGCCGCTTCTCCCACAAGGGCAAGCCGATCTACCACTACATGGGATGCTCGACGTTCTCGAACTTCACGGTGCTGCCCGAGATCGCGGTCGCCAAGATCCGCGAGGACGCGCCGTTCGACAAGAGCTGCTACATCGGCTGCGGCGTTACCACGGGCGTCGGCGCCGTCGTCAACACCGCCAAGGTCGAGCCGGGCGCCAACGTGGTCGTGTTCGGTCTCGGCGGCATCGGCCTCAACGTCATCCAGGGTGCCAAGATGGCCGGCGCCGACAAGATCATCGGCGTCGACGTCAATGACTCCAAGGAGGAATGGGGCCGCAGGTTCGGCATGACCGACTTCGTCAACCCCAAGAAGATCACCGGCGACATCGTCCCGCATCTTGTCAACCTGACCGATGGCGGCGCCGACTACACGTTCGACTGCACCGGCAACACCACCGTTATGCGCCAGGCGCTGGAAGCCTGCCATCGCGGCTGGGGCACCTCCATCATCATCGGTGTCGCCGAAGCCGGCAAGGAGATCGCAACGCGTCCGTTCCAGCTCGTCACCGGACGCAATTGGCGCGGCACTGCCTTCGGCGGCGCGCGCGGTCGCACCGACGTACCGAAGATCGTCGACTGGTATATGAACGGAAAGATCCAGATCGATCCGATGATCACCCACACGCTCAAGCTCGAAGACATCAACAAGGGCTTCGATCTGATGCATGAGGGCAAATCCATCCGTTCAGTCGTCGTGTTCTAGTTCCGAAGCGTCACACCCAAGGAGGATCGACCCATGACTGTTGCACTCCACCCCTCGATCGACAACGGCATCAAACAAGGCAGCGGCCACTTTGCCGGCGGCACGCTGGTCTGCAAATGCAGCGACCATCCGGTCAAGGTCGGCGTGAAGGGCGACGTCGCCCACAACCACGCCTGCGGCTGCACCAAGTGCTGGAAGCCGCAAGGCGCGACGTTCTCGGTGGTCGCCGTTGTGCCGCGTCAGAACGTCACCGTGCTCGAAAACGGCGACAAGCTCCAGATCGTCGATCCCTCGGCTGTGATCCAGCGCCACGCCTGCAAGGCCTGCGGCACGCACATGTACGGTCGCATCGAGAACAAGAACCATGCGTTCTACGGCCTCGACTTCATCCATCCCGAACTGTTCCAGGAGCAGGGCTCGCAAGCGCCGCAATTCGCGGCCTTCGTCTCCTCGGTGATCGAAGCGGGCGTGAAGCCGGAGCAGATGGCGGGCATCCGTTCGCGACTGAAAGAAATCGGGCTCGAGCCTTATGACTGCCTGTCGCCCGCGCTGATGGACGCGATCGCGACCCACACGGCGAAAGCCAAAGCCGCTTGAGCATCAAGGCCGCCTAACCAAAGGCCGCCTGATGTTCGCCACGCCCCGTCCGCTCGCTGGTGCCGACCACCGCCAGCGAGCCGGACGGGCGCGGTTTCCGGATGATCGCGACGACGACGCCTCTTCTCGCCTTTGACGTGCTTGCGAGAATCATCGGCTCCCTCAGTCCTGGTCTCTGAATGACTCCGCAGTGCCGCCAACTTCCTCCTTGAAGCGCGCGCCGCTGCGTTTCTCCCTCCCTCGACTGAGGCATCCTGCTTCGTCCGCACAGTCTGCCTGGCGGACGAAGCTTTTTTTGTCGGGGCTGCATTCGCGGTCGCACATAATACGCGACGTCCCGCCGCGCCCTGCTTTTGACAAATCAAGACTGCAATCTGTTCACGTCGAGGACACCCGGCTGTGAACGCCGGCCTGCCCCGATTCCTGATACGATCGCGAGCATCACGATGCCGCGAAGTTCAATTAATCAAGAACAAAATGGGAGGTATCGAGCACATCCGAACATTGCGATTTCGCATCACCGACTTCCGCCGGGATCTGCCTGCGCGGGATGAGGGGCGAGATACGGGACGACGTGGCACACGGACCATTGCGCCGACCGGCGCCGGCGAAATTTGAAGCGACATGCTTATGAAGAGCGAGGGACGATCATGATCAAGGTGAAGATCAACGGCCAGGAGCAGAGCTGGGACGGCGACCCGGATCTTCCGCTACTCTGGTTCCTGCGCGATGAGGCCGGGCTGACCGGCACCAAATTCGGCTGTGGCCAGGCCCTTTGCGGCGCCTGCACGGTGATCGTCGACAAGGAGGCCGTGCGCGCCTGCATCACGTCGATCAACGACGTCGCCGGGCGCGAGGTCACGACAATCGAGGGGCTGCACCCGAACGGGGATCACCCGGTCCAGAAGGCTTGGCGCCAGGTCAACGTTCCTCAATGCGGCTTCTGTCAGGCCGGCCAGATCATGCAGGCCGCCGCGCTGCTGATGGACAACCCCAAGCCGTCGCATGAGCAGATCCGCGAGGCGATGTCCGGCAACATCTGCCGCTGCGGCTGCTATCAGCGCATCGAGAATGCGGTCCATCTCGCATCGACGGGGGTGTGACATGAATTTCATCGACAATCCCGGCAAACTCCGTGGCTTCGAAAAGAGCATCAAGGTCGAGAAGGTCTCGCGCCGCAGCATCCTGAAGGGGCTCGGCGTCACCGGCGGCTTCGTGCTCGCCGCACCTGTGATGTCGCGCCAGGCTTTTGCTTATGAAACCGGCGCCGGCAAAATGCCGCATGGCGTGGTGGTCGACCCCCGCGTCTTCGTTTCGGTCGCGCCCGACGGCATCGTCACCATCCTCGCCCACCGCGCAGAGATGGGCACCGGCGTGCGCACCAGCCTGCCCCTGATCGTGGCCGAGGAAATGGAGGCCGATTGGTCCAGGGTGAAGGTGCAGCAGGCCCATGGCGACGAGGTCAAATTCGGCAACCAGGACACCGACGGCTCGCGCAGCACTCGGCACTATTTGATCCCGATGCGCCAGATCGGCGCCTCCGCCCGTACCATGCTGGAGCAGGCCGCGGCCAAGCGCTGGGGCGTGCCGGCGACCGAGGTCAAGGCCGTCAATCACGAGGTCGTCCACAGCGCCAGCGGACGCAAGCTCGGCTTCGGCGAACTCGCTGCGGACGCCGCCAAGGAATCGGTGCCGAGCATCGAGGGCCTCAAGCTGAAGGACCCGAAGGACTTCCGCTATCTGACCAAGGGCCAGGTCGGCATCGTCGATCTCCACGACATCACCACCGGCAAGGCGCGTTACGGCGCCGATGTGCGCCTGCCCGGCATGAAATACGCCGTGATCGCGCGTCCGCCGGTGACCGGCGGCAAGCTCGTGTCATTCGATCCGGCTGAGGCGATGAAGATCTCCGGCGTCGAGAAAGTGATGGAGGTGCGCGGCTGGCCGTGGCCGTCGAAATTCCAGCCGCTCGGCGGCGTCGCCGTGATCGCGCGCAACACCGGCGCGGCGATCAAGGGACGCGACGCCCTGAAGCTGGTTTGGGACGACGGTCCGAACGGCAAATACGATTCTGTAGCCTACCGCAAGGAACTCGAGGAGGCCTCGCGCAAGCCCGGCCTCGTGCTGCGCAAGGAGGGCGATGCGGACGCTGCCCTGAAGGGCGCCGACAAGGTGATCGTCGGCGAGTACTACGTTCCCCATCTCGCCCATGTCAGCATGGAGCCGCCGGTCGCGGTGGCCGACGTCAAGGGCGACAAGGCCGAGATATGGGCGCCGGTGCAGAGCCCCGGCGGCACTCGCGAAGACGTTGCCAAGACGCTCGGCATCCCCGAGCAGAACGTGACGGTCAACGTCACGCTGCTCGGCGGCGGATTCGGCCGCAAGTCGAAATGCGATTTCGCGCTCGAGGCGGCGCTGCTGTCGAAGGAGCTCGCGGCGCCCGTGAAGGTGCAATGGACGCGGGAAGACGACCTCCATAACGGATTCCTGCACACTGTCTCGGTTGAGCGGATCGAGGCCGGCCTCGACAAGGATGGCAAGGTGATCGCCTGGCGCCATCGCAGCGTGGCCCCCAGCATCGCCTCGACCTTTGCGGCCGGAACGGTGCATCAGGCGCCGTTCGAGATCGGCATGGGTCTCGTCGACATGCCGTTCGAGATCGCCAACATTAGCTGCGAGAATCCGGAAGCGGCGGCGCATACCCGCATTGGCTGGTTCCGCTCGGTCTCGAACATCCCGCGCGCCTTCGCAGTGCAGTCAATGGTCGGGGAGATCGCGCAGGCGACCGGCCGCGACCAGAAGGAGACGCTGCTCGCGCTGATCGGCAGCCCTCGCATCGTCAAGCCGGCGGTGAAAGACCTCTGGAACTACGGTGAGCCCTATGACAGCTACCCGATCGACACCGCGCGCCTGCGCAAGGTGGTCGAGCTGGCAGCCGAGAAGGGCGAATGGGGGCGACAGGTGCCGAAGGGCCACGGCCTTGGCATCGCCGTGCACCGCAGCTTCGTCAGCTATATCGCGACCGTCGTCGAGGTGGCCGTCGACGATAAGGGCAAGCTGACGGTGCCGCGGGTTGACACCGCCATCGATTGCGGCACCTATGTGAATCCCGAGCGCATCGCATCGCAGATCGAGGGCGCGGCGATCATGGGGCTGAGCCTCGCCAAATATGGCGAGATCACCTTCAAGGACGGCAAGGTCCAGCAGAAGAATTATGATGACTTCCAGGTCATCAGGATGGACGAGTCGCCGCTGGTGACCAACGTCTACATCGTGCCGCCCGGACCCGACGCTCCCCCGAGCGGCGTCGGCGAGCCCGGCGTGCCGCCGTTCGCACCGGCGCTGATCAATGCGATCTTCGCGGCGACGGGCAAGCGTATCCGCTCGCTTCCGATCGGCAAGCAATTGGAGGCGTAGAGCGGAACACAACACGGTCTCGTGCCGTTTTCATTGATCTGACAGCAGCAGATCGATGGCCAACACCTCAAAGGCGCCCGCAGTCTCGCTGCTGTCGGGCGCCTTTCTTTTGCCGACCGCTGGCGCGTTCGCCCAGAGCAACACCACGGCCCCGACCACGGGGGAGACCGGAAGACAGCAGGGCGCACGCAAAATGCGGCGGACATTTCGTCCGCCGCATTCGCTCGCCCCCGCGCCGCTCCGCTTCTTCGATCCGCCCGCGGAGCTTACTTCTTCAGCGCGAACACCCAGATGACGCCGCCCTGCGGCACATTGGCTTCGGTGCCGATATTGTTGGTCACGAGCGCATCCTGGATGCGCTGCGCGTCCACCCCCCAGCCCGACTGGATCGCAATGTATTGCGTCCCGTCGACCTCATAGGACACCGGCATGCCCATGATGCCGGAGTTGGTCTTCTGCTCCCACAATTGCTCGCCGGTCTTGGCGTTGAAGGCGCGGAAGTTGCGGTCGTTGGTACCACCGGCGAAAATGAGATTGCCTGCGGTCGCCGTGACCGATCCGAACAGCTGCGATTTCGGGAAGTTGTGCTGCCACACCTTCTTGCCCGTGACGGGATCCCAGGCCTGGAGCTCACCGAAATGGTCGGCGCCCGGCTTTGTCTTCAAGCCGATGTCCTCCGGCTTGGTGCCGAGCCAGAGTTCGCCCGGCTTGAGTGCAACCTTCTCGCCGGTGAAGCCGCCGCAGAAATTCTCGTTGGCGGGCACGTAGACGAGACCGGTCTTCTGGCTGTAGGCCGCCGACGGCCAGTCCTTGCCGCCCCACAGCGACGGGCAGAACTCGACGCGCTTGCCGATCACCGGCTTGTGCGCGGGATCGAGGATCGGCTTGCCGGTCTCGGCATCGATGCCTTTCCAGACATCGGTGGAGACGAACGGCCAGCCGGCGACGTAGTTGATCTTGGTCGGCGTGCGCTCGAGTATCCAGAAGATCGCGTCGCGGCCCGGATGGACCAGGCTCTTGATGTTGCGACCGTCGCGCTGCAGGTCGATCAGCATCGGCGCATCGACCTCGTCCCAGTCCCAGGAATCGTTCTGGTGGTATTGGTGATGGGTCTTGATCTTGCCGGTGTTGGGATCGAGCGCGAGCACCGATGAAGTGTAGAGATTGTCGCCGGGATGAGTCTCGCCGGGCCACGGCGCGGCGTTGCCGACGCCCCAATAGATCGTCTTGGTCTCCTTGTCGTAATTGCCGGTCATCCAGGCCGAGCCGCCGCCGTTCTTCCAGTCCTCGCCCTGCCAGGTGTCATGACCGGGCTCGCCCTCGCCGGGAATGGTGAAGGTCCGCCACAGCTCCTTGCCGTCCTTCGCATCATAGGCGGCGACATAGCCGCGCACGCCGAACTCGCCACCAGAGCCGCCGACGATGACCTTGCCGTCGACGATCAGCGGCATCAGGGTCATGTACTGCCCCTTCTTGTAGTCCTGCACCTTGGTGTCCCACACCACCTTGCCGGTCTTGGCGTCGAGCGCGACGACATGATCGTCGGTGGTGGCGAGGTAGAGCTTGTCCTCCCACAGGCCGACGCCTCGGCTGGTCGGATGCAACTGGAACAGATCATCGGGAAGCTGCCGCTTGTAGCGCCAGTATTCGTCGCCGGTCTTCGCGTTCAGCGCGATCACCTGCCCCATCGGGGTTGCCACGAACATCACGCCATTGTTGACGATCGGCGGCGCCTCGTGGCCTTCGACCACGCCGGTGGCAAAGGTCCAGACCGGCGTCAGGCTCTTCACGTTCGAGGTGTTGATCTGGTCAAGCGGGCTGTAGCCCTGCCCGTCATAAGTGCGCCGATAGAGCATCCAGTTGCTGGGCTCCGGATTTTCCAGGCGCTGCGCGGTGACCGGCGCGTAATTCTCGATCGGCCCTGACACGGCGGCGGTCGAGGCGAGGCAGGTGAAGGCGACGAAGCCGGACAGTAACCATTGCTTGCTCGTCATGGACGTTTCCCCTTTGATGAATTCGTTTGTGAATTCTTTGTCGTTGTTCTCGTCACCCGCAGCGCGCGGATGCGGCCTGTCGTGGTGCGGGCGCGACCCGCGGACCATCATCCTGGCTGCGCGCCACCTACCTTTCCGACGAAGTTCCCGGCGACGCTGAGCGAGTTCTCAGTGAGCGTCAGAGGCAGCGCCGCGAGTCGCCGCGGTGCCGGCCCGAAAACGACCTGCGCGCCCGCGCGGGGATCGTATTCGGAGTTGTGGCACATGCATTTGAACACTTCCTTGTCGCCGACATCGCTCTTGACCCAGGCGGTGACGGGACAGCCGGCATGGGAACAGATCGCCGAATAGGCGATGATGCCGTCGACGGCGCGCGCGCGCGTCTGCTCGTCGAGCTCGGCGGGATCGAGCCGGATGATCAGGATCTCGTTGAGCCGCGAGGCGCTGCGCACCACCGATGTTTTTGGATCCTTCGGCCAGGCATGGACCGGCGGCGAGCCGGGCGACAGATCGGCCGCGGTGATGACCTTTCCTTCCTGATCGCCTTCGGAGAAGACGAGCAAATCGCCTTTCTGCGGCCGCTCGTCGGAACCCGGCGGATCGTCGCCCGCACGCACCTGCGTGGAACAGGCGAGCCACGTCGTGGTGACGAGCGCCCCAATCAGAAGCGCCCGCCGCTCCGTACAGGCGCCAGCTTGGGATTCCGCTGTGTTGTCGGAGGATGAAGAAGTTGTGTTGAACGATGCACTCGACATGTCTGCAAGCAGGCGCTGGAACTCTGCCGAAAAAATGGCGGAGATTTTTCGCCGCAGTGCATCAATATAGCTTTGCTCGTCCTGATTGAACGCAAAATGCGCGCATTCACGCGCATATTTTGAATTGCAACGTCACACCACGCGACCAGCATGATGATTTTGCAGATCAGATAGATGCTCTTGGTATTGGTGCAACGCGCCCAACGCGCGGCGCGATAGTCAGCGTTCTCAGGCAGGCATTCTGTATTCTAGGAGCGGAGCACGTGGCGCGGTGAAGCGATGCGCCCGGCAACGGTCGCCGACGTCATTTCGAAACTGTCGGCGATACGCCGTGCCCTGTCGATGAACAACGCGGCTGCCGCCGGCGGGCAAGCCTCGCGCGCGGTCTGCTCGAACAGGTCGAGCCAGCGGTCGAAATGATCCCCAATCAGGGCGAGCGGAAGATGCGCGCGCATCGGCGAACCATGATAGCGGCCGGTCATCAGCACGACCGACGACCAGAACCCCCTGAGCTTGGTGAGGTGCTCGTCCCAATCCTGCACCTTCGCAAATACCGGCCCCAGCAACGTGTCCTCGCGCACGCGGCCGTAGAACCGAGTCACGAGTTCCCCGATCATCTCTTCGGTGATCCCGGTACGTTCGATTGCGTCCTGAACCAGCAGGTTGCGCCGCTCGGCCGCAGCTTCCCGCTCGGCCTTTAGTCGATCCGACATGTCCTCTGCTATCCGTTCCGTTGTTCCCACAGCCAGCCGTGCGACATTGTCGGGTCAATCGCGCACGTCGTCTTTGTCGCAGCGCAAATTGCCGGTTCTGGCGGCGGGCGCTATTTCTTGAGCATGATCGTGTCGGAAAACCGCTACACACTTTTCCGAATCCTGCTCTGAACGCCCGCCGCTCGCAGCATGATCAGGCGGCGTAGGTATAAAAGCCCTGCCCGGTCTTGCGACCCAGATGGCCGGCATCCACCATCTCTTTCAGCAGAGGCGCCGGGCGATATTTAGGGTCGTTGAAGCCTTTATAAAAGACCTCCATCACCGAAAGCATGGTGTCGAGCCCGACCAGATCGGCGAGCGCCAGCGGCCCGATCGGATGGTTGCAGCCGAGCTTCATGCCGGCGTCGATCTCTTCGGCGGTCGCGATCCCTTCCTGAAGTGCAAAAATAGCCTCGTTGATCATCGGGCAAAGGATGCGGTTGACGGCGAAGCCTGGGCTGTTCTTCGCCGTGATCGCCACCTTGCCGACACGCTTGGCAAAATCGAGCGCCTTGACGTGGGTGTCGTCGGAGGTCTGCAAGCCGCGGATGAGCTCCAGCAGCGCCATCACCGGCACCGGGTTGAAGAAATGCATGCCGATGAAACGGTCGGGACGATCGGTCGCCGCGGCGAGCTTCGTGATCGAGATCGACGAAGTGTTGGTCGCGAGCAGCGTGCGCGGCGACAGTGTCGCGCAGAGGTCTTTCAGGATCTTGACCTTGAGCTCTTCGTTCTCCGTCGCGGCCTCGATCACCAGGTCGCAATCGGCGAGCTTGGCGCGATCGGTGGTGCCGGTTATCCGATTGAGCGTCGCCTCGCGATCCGCCGCCGACATCTTCTCCTTCTTGACCAGCCGCTCGAGGCTGCCGCCGACAGTGGCGATACCGCGTCCCACCGCCGCATCGGAAATATCGACCATGACGACCGAAAGACCGGCCGCAGCGCAGATCTGCGCGATGCCGTTCCCCATGGTCCCTGCCCCGATGATGCCAACGGTATTGATCATTGCTTCACATCCTTCTCATCTGCGGGCGCAACCGGCCCGACCCCTTTGGTCCTGCATCAGGGTCTAGCACCGCTGGCGACCGGTTGCGACCCGATCCTGCTCCCTCCCTAAAGCATCCATCGCGGGAATAAAGCCCCGCTGGCCGGAGCGGACGGTATAGACGCGCTCGCCTTGAGGAGATTTGCTGGCGCCACCTGGCCGATCAGTCGTATTCTGCTGTCCGATTCTTGGCCCCTGTTCGGATTGGCTGACTCATAGGCGGCGATCCTGATGGTCTTCCTGATCCTGAGATACGTTGGCTCAACGCCCACTTTGCCAAGTTCTGGAAAGGATCCTCCCCATAAGCCCGGCAATCGAAAGCCCTTGGCGCGAACCAAGGGTATCGACCATATTACTGACCGGCCGCCGCTTTGCTCCAACAATGACACCTAAGGACCAGCCCGTGAAGCGCCTCTGCAGCTCCGACCTCGACGATCCGGAGTTGCCCGGCCGCACAGCGAAGTTCGCCCGCGGATGAACGACTTCGCGCGCTCCATCACCACCGCCTTCTCGCTCATCGGCTCGGCTGACCCGGAGCTCATCGGCATCGTCGCATTGTCGTTGCGCGTCAGCCTGACCGCCAGCATCCTCGCGCTATTGATCGGTGCACCCTTCGGCGCCTTTCTTGCGATCGCCCGTTTTCGCGGGCGGCAGGTCATCATCGTGCTGACCAATGCGCTGCTCGGTCTTCCGCCGGTCGTGGTGGGGCTTGGCCTCTATCTGCTGGTGTCACGGTCCGGCCCGCTCGGGGCAGCCGGACTGTTGTTCACGCCGACCGCCATGGTGATCGCGCAGACGCTGCTCGCCGCGCCCATCGTGGTGGCTCTGGTGCACAGGCCGGCGAGCCTGCTGTGGTCTGAGTATGGCGATTTGGCACGGATCGACGGACTGTCGGTCCTGCGCAGCATAGCCCTGCTGTTCGCGCTCGGCCGGACGTCGCTGCTGACGGCGTTCCTTGCCGCCTTCGGGCGCGCGATCGCGGAGGTTGGCGCCATCATCGTCGTCGGCGGCAATATTCGCGGCTTCACCCGCACGATGACGACCGCGATCGCGCTGGAGACCAGCAAGGGCGACCTGCCGCTAGCACTCGGGCTCGGGCTGATCCTGCTCGCGCTCAGCGTGGCAGTGTCGACCGTCGCCTTCCTGCTAGTGGGACGCGTTGGGGAAAAATAGCTGCTCGCCGTCGATCTTGTAGCCCGCGATCGCGTCCTGTCCCTTCGGCGAGATCAGCCAGTCGATGAAGGCCTGCCCGTCCTGCGCCTTTACATTCGGATGCTTTGCCGGATTCACCAGCATGATGCCGTATTGGTTGAAGAGCCGCTTGTCGCCCTCCGTCAGGATCGCAAGCTCGCCGCGGTTCTTGAATGACAGCCAGGTGCCGCGGTCCGACAGAACGTAGGCGTTCGACGACGAGGCCATGTTCAGTGCCGGCCCCATGCCCTGGCCGATCTCGCGATACCAGCCGTCCTTGCCGGCACCGAGGTCGACGCCCGCCTCCTGCCACAGCCTCAGCTCGGCCGCATGCGTGCCCGACTTGTCGCCCCGCGAGACGAACGCCGCCTTCGCCGCCGCGATTTTTCGCAGCGCCTCGGTCACGTCCTTGCCGCCGGCGATGTGCGCGGGATCGCTCTTCGGCCCGACAATGACGAAGTCGTTGTACATGACATCGAAGCGCTTTACGCCCTGCCCTTCGGACATGAACTTGTCTTCGGCGAGCCTGTCATGGACGAACACCACGTCGGCATCGCCCCGCCTTCCGATGTCGAGTGCCTGACCGGTGCCGACGGCAACCACCTTCACATCGATGCCCTCGGCTTTCGAGAACAAGGGGAGCAGATAGCCGAACAGGCCCGACTGCTCCGTCGACGTCGTCGAAGCCATGGTGATCGTGCGATCCTGCGCCAGCGCAAGTGTCGACCAGAACAGGACCGCTCCGATGGCGGCAATTCTTCTCATGCGTCGTCCTTAGATGTCGAGCGATCCAGGTTACCCACCCGAGGATGATACGGGAACCCCGAAGTTCGGCACGATGCACTTTGCGACCTGATGGATGTTCTGCAATTGGTCCCACCTACATTGACATCGGTGTGACAGCCGGGGCAGTTTTTTGCATTGCTGGCGAATCAGCAATTGCCTCACGCCGAGGACCTCTTGGACAACTCCCAGTGCTATCGAGACTGATATCGTTGCTGCGCCGCATTCCCGCGGTGAAATGGGCGTTCAACCGGCTTCGGCCTCTGCCGCACAGCGGCGGCATCGATGTGGCGCCAATCGCTGCGGACGAACCTTCTGCCATCATCGATATCGCCGAATCTGCTCCGGCTCTCGACACCAACGCCGATCCTTTGCACAACGACGCACACAGCGCGGTCACGGCTCCAATCACGGAGAATGACGCGGCTATTTCTGTCATCGCGGAGAGCCCGTCGGCGGTCCCGTCCGATATCAATGTCAGCGACGATTCATCTCGAGCGCCGCCCATAGAAGGTGATCCGATCGCGGTGGAGGAGCCTTCGGGCTCGTCTGACGTCGAAAGTGAGCCGATCGAAGGCTCCGATCTCGTTATTGGCAGCGATACTTCCCCTGACCTCTCCGTGTGCGTCGAGCCTATCGTCGCAGACGGGATCTCAGTTTCATCTGCCGACCTCGAGAGCACTCCGATCGGTGGTCCTGACGTCGTCATCGACGCCGATCCCTCTCACACCGTTCTCGCAAATGTCGCCCCAAGCGTCGTAGACGACTTGTGTGTCGCCTTGGTCGACGCCGAAGCCTCTGCAGCTGATGCCCCCGAGGTCAGCACCAAGAGCAATCCATCTTCGGGTATCGCGCTAGAGATCGAGCTGATCCCTGCAAACGACTCTCACGTCGCTGCAATCGCCACTATCGAGCCTACCAGCATCGATCCGGCCCCGGCTGTTATGGCCCTCTCGCCGGAGACCAGCGCACCGAAGGCTCGGGCAAAAGTCGCGGAACCGATCGATCGTGCCACGCTGATCCGACGACGCTGGGCGGAAACCGGAAGCAGAATGTGGAATCCGCGGCTCCACGGCACTGGCGATGCGACGCTGAACATCCAGGGGCGCGTCGAGCTGCTACCGCCCGCGGCCGGCGAGACGATGCCGCGCTACGACAAGATGGAATTCAAGATGCTCGGCGGGCAGATCGTCTGCGAGGGCGTCATCGTCGAGGCGCCCGCGCAATCAAGCCAGCGCAGCTTTACCCGGCTCGCCGAACCGCGGAACCCGGAGCGGGCCCACGAGACGGTGCGGGAACGGCAGGCAGCTCTCGCCTGAACCTTTTCCGATTCGGCGAACCTCGCGTTTGTGCTAAGGTGACGTCCCGATATGGGAGATCGCATGCCTACAAAATTGCTGCGATTTGTCGTGATCGCCGTCCTCTGCTTGTCGCAAGCCACTTTTGCCGCTTCGGGCAAACACCCGCGCCATGTGCCTGCAACCGCGCCCGCGACAGACCCTGCTGCGCCCTATAAGGCCGATCGGCTGTCGTCGTCGCGCGGCGAACCGATCCTCAACACGCCCGGGCAGACCACCGTACTCACGCGACAGGTCCTCGATGACAAGAACGCGACGAGCCTCAGGGACGCCCTGCGCTCGACCGCCGGCTTAACGATCGGACGGTAAGAGGTCTGCGTTGCAGCGGGCGCAGTTATTCCGCGCGACCAAAAAAATCACGTGAAGCGGTGCTCGCAAGGCCTGCAGAGGCGGAAGGAAGGCCGCAGCTACTTCGCCAGGCTCGGCAGATCGAGTCCGCTGGCGCGGGCGCACTCGATCGCGGTGTCGTAGCCCGCATCTGCGTGCCGCATGACGCCGCTGGCGGGATCGTTCCAGAGCACGCGCTCGATCCGACGCGCCGCGTCCGGTGTGCCGTCCGCGACGATGACCATGCCGGCATGCTGCGAATAGCCGATGCCGACGCCGCCGCCATGATGCAGCGAGACCCATGTCGCGCCGCTGGCGCAATTGAGTAGCGCGTTGAGCAGCGGCCAATCGGATACCGCATCCGAACCGTCGCGCATCGCCTCGGTCTCGCGGTTGGGGCTTGCCACCGAACCGCTGTCGAGATGATCACGGCCAATCACGACCGGTGCCTTCAATTCACCGCGCGCCACCATCTCGTTGAAGGCGAGGCCGAGCCGGTGACGATCACCAAGACCGACCCAGCAGATCCGCGCCGGCAGGCCCTGGAACTTGATGCGGGCCTTGGCCATGTCGAGCCAGTTGTGCAGATGCTTGTCATCGGGCATCAGCTCCTTGACCTTGGCGTCGGTCTTGAAGATGTCCTCGGGATCGCCCGACAGCGCGGCCCAGCGGAACGGACCGACACCGCGGCAGAATAGCGGACGGATATAGGCCGGCACGAACCCCGGGAAATCGAAGGCGTTCTTCAGGCCCATATCCTTCGCCATCTGGCGGATGTTGTTGCCGTAGTCGAGCGTCGGGATTCCCAGCGCGTGGAAATCCAGCATCGCCTGGACGTGATCGACCATGGACGTCTTCGACGCGCGCTCGACCGCTTTCGGATCGGAAGCGCGCTTGGCCTCCCACTCGGCGAGCGTCCATCCTTTCGGCAGATAGCCGTTGATCGGATCATGCGCGCTGGTCTGATCGGTGACGATGTCGGGCTTGACGCCGCGGCGCACCAGTTCCGGGAAAATCTCGGCGGCATTGCCGAGCAGGCCGACCGACACCGGTTTTTGCGTCTTTGCGGCTTCCGTCATCATCGCCAGCGCTTCGTCGAGCGTCGCGGCTTGGCGGTCGAGATAGCCGGTGCGCAGCCGCATCTCGATGCGGCTCGGCTGGCATTCGACCGCGAGCATCGAGGCGCCAGCCATAGTCGCGGCCAGCGGCTGCGCGCCGCCCATTCCGCCGAGACCGGCGGTGAGGATCCATTTGCCGGCAAGGCTGCCGCGATAATGGCGGCGGCCGACCTCGACGAAGGTCTCGTAAGTGCCCTGCACGATGCCCTGGCTGCCGATATAGATCCAGGAGCCAGCGGTCATCTGGCCGTACATCATCAGGCCCTTGCGATCGAGCTCGTTGAAATGATCGAGCGTCGCCCAGTGCGGCACCAGATTCGAGTTCGCGATCAGAACGCGCGGGGCATCCGCGTGGGTGCGGAACACGCCGACCGGCTTGCCGGACTGAACCAGCAGCGTCTGGTCGCCTTCGAGCTTGCGCAGCGACGCAACGATGCGGTCAAAACTCTCCCAGTCACGCGCAGCGCGGCCGATGCCGCCATAGACCACGAGCTCGCTCGGGCGCTCGGCGACTTCGGGATCGAGATTGTTCATGAGCATGCGGAGCGGCGCTTCCGTCAGCCAGCTCTTGGCGCTGATGTCGCTGCCCCGCGGGGCGCGGATGGTGCGGTCATTGTCCAGTCGGCGGTTCATGAAAGCCTCTTCAAGCAAATCTTATTCAGATAAGTCTCGGAAACGGGTCGGTCGGAAGCGCAGCGATCGCAGCCGCTGGCAAGGCGCCGGCTTCCACGAGCGCGGCCGCTCTGGCGAGATCGTCCGCCATGTAGCGATCGGCGCCGAGCGCGGGCACTTGTTCGCGCAAAGTGGCGATGACGGCGACGAGCGGCGTGCTGGTCGCATGCGGCGCGCGCAGCGTGATGCCTTGCGCGGCGACCAAAAGCTCGATGCCGAGGATGGCGGCAAGATTGTCGGCCATGTCGGAGAGACGACGGGTGGCATGCGCAGCCATTGAGACGTGGTCTTCCTGATTGGCGCTGGTTGGCGTCGAGTCGATCGAGCAGGCAGCCGCGCGCTGCTTGTTCTCGGCATAAAGCGCGGCCGCCGTGACCTCGGCGATCATGAAGCCGGAATTGATGCCGGGGTCGGGCGTCAGGAACGGCGGCAACCCGAAATTCAGCGCCGGATCGACCAGCGTCGCGATGCGCCGCTCGCTGATTGCGCCGATCTCCGACAGCGCCAGCGCGATTGCGTCCGCGGCAAACGCCACCGGTTCGGCGTGAAAATTGCCACCCGAGACGATCTCGCCGGTCTCAACGAGGACTAGCGGATTATCGGTGACGGCATTGGCCTCGACGATCAGGGTGCGCGCCGCCTGCGTGATCAGGTCGAGCGCGGCGCCTGTGACCTGCGGCTGGCAGCGCAGGCAATAGGGATCCTGCACACGCTCGTCGCCTTCGAGATGCGACTGCCTGATGTCGCTGCCGTCGAGCAGGGCGATCAATGTTGCCGCCGCGGCGATCTGCCCGGCATGGCCGCGCAACGCCTGGATTTCCGGGCGGAACGGCGCCGTTGACGCCATCGCCGCATCGACCGACAGCGCGCCGGTCACGAGCGCGGCGCAAGCAAGACGAAACGCGCGGAGCACGCCGGAGATGGCGTAGGCGGTTGAGAATTGCGTGCCGTTGATCAGCGCGAGCCCCTCCTTGGGGCCGAGCGTCAGCGGCGTCAAGCCGGCGATGGCGAGTGCCTCGCTGCCGGATACGACCTTGCCGTTGACGAGCGCCTGCCCCTCACCGATCATGACGGCGGTCATGTGCGCGAGTGGCGCAAGATCGCCGGAGGCACCGACCGAACCCTGCTGCGGCACCAGCGGATAGACGCGCTGCGCCAGCATTCGCTGCAACTGCTCGATCACTTCGCGCCGCACGCCGGAGGCGCCACGTCCGAGCGAAACGATCTTCAGCGCCATCATCAGCCGCACGATCGGCTCGGGTGTCGCCGGCCCGACGCCGCAGCAATGCGAGACGATGAGGTTGCGCTGAAGCAGCGCGGTCTGGTCGGGCGGAATGCGCTTTGAGGCGAGCTTACCAAAGCCGGTATTGATGCCGTAGACCGGCGCGTCGGCGCGCGCGGCTTTCGTGACGATCGCAGCGGCCGCCTCGACGCGCGGCCAGAATGCCGGATCAAGAACGATGGGAGCCCCGGTCAGCACGCGCGCGAGCTCGTCGAGGCTGACCGTACCCGGTTTGACGATGATCGGCGTGCCGGCGTCCGTCACTGTCCCCTCCACAACCGACGATGCAGCGGATTGAAACCGATGCGATAAACGAGCTCGGCGGGACGCTCGACGTCCCAAATCGCGAGATCGCACCATTTGCCGGCTTCGAGCGTGCCCGTTTCATGGAGCACGCCGAGCGCGCGGGCGCCTTCGCGCGTCACGCCGGCGATGCATTCGGCGACCGTCATCCGGAACAGCGTCGCGCCCATGTTCATCACGAGCAGCAACGAGGTCAGCGGCGAGCTGCCGGGATTGCAGTCGGTCGCAAGCGCCATGTTGACGCCGTGCTTGCGGAACGTCTCGACCGACGGCTTCTGCGTCTCGCGGATGAAATAGAAGGCGCCGGGCAGCAGCACGGCCACCGTGCCGGCTTTTGCCATCGCGGCCGCGCCGGGCTCGTCAGTATGCTCGAGATGATCGGCAGAGAGCGCCGAGAATTTTGCGGCGAGCGCCGCACCGCCGAGGTTCGACAATTGGTCGGCGTGCAGCTTGACCGGCAGCCCCAGCGCGCTCGCGGTCTCGAACACCCGCGCCGTCTGCTCACCGGAGAAAGCGATGCCTTCCATGAAGGCATCAACAGCATCGGCAAGGCCAGCCTTCGCCACGGCGGGCAGCATCTCCTTGCAGACGAGATCGATGTAGCGGTCCTTGTCGCCTTCGGCCTCCGGTGGCAGCGCATGTGCGCCGAGGAAGGATGTCCGGATCGCAACCGGCCGCTGGCGACCGAGGCTGCGGGCGGCCGCGAGTTGCCGCAGTTCCGTCTCGGTGTCGAGGCCATAGCCGGACTTGATTTCGATGGTGGTCACGCCCTCGCCGATCAGCGCATCGAGCCGTGGCAATGCGCTTGCGACGAGGTCGGCTTCGCTGGCCTTGCGGGTCGCAGCCACCGTCGAGACGATGCCGCCGCCGGCGCGTGCGATCTCCTCGTAGCTTGCGCCCTTCAGGCGCAGCTCGAACTCATGCGCGCGGTCGCCGCCGTAGACAAGGTGGGTGTGGCAGTCGACAAGGCCGGGCGTGATCCAGCGTCCTTCGCAGTCGGTCCGCTTGATCGCGTCTGCATCCGCAGGGAAGTCCGCCTCTGCGCCCGCATAGACGATGAGGCCGCCACGCGCGGCGATCAAGCCGTGCTCGATCTCGCCGAGATCGGGGCGGTCGGCCCGCAGCGTGGCGAGCCGGGCATTGTGCCAGATGCGGTCGAAGCGCTCTGCCATGCGAATATCCATACGCCGTGGGATGCTTGACTTATATGTCTAGACATATAATCGTGTCGCGGTTCTGTCCAGCCGGCTTGTAATCATGACCCGACTGCATTTCGCCTCCGCGCTCCTGCCTGCGGGCTGGGCCAATGACGTGCGGGTGGTCGTCACCGCCGGCGCGATCGCCGCAGTGACGCCGGGCGCGGCGCCGGCCGCCGGCGACGAGCGCCACCACATCGCGCTTCCGGGACTGGCGAGCCTGCACAGCCACGCCTTTCAGCGCGGCATGGCGGGATTGGCCGAACTGCGCGGTAGCTCGACCGACACGTTCTGGACCTGGCGCGAGACGATGTATCGGTTTGCACTGGAGATGACGCCAGACGACGTCGCCGCCGTTGCAACATTGCTCTATGTCGAGATGCTGGAGCAGGGTTTTACTCGCGTTGGCGAATTCCATTACCTGCATCACGATCGCGACGGCTCGCCCTACGCCGATCTCGCCGAGATGGCCGCACGCATCGCGCAGGCTTCTGAGGCGTCCGGCATCGGCCTTACATTGCTGCCCAGTTTTTATGCGCATGGCTCCTTCGGCGGCGCAGCGCCGCATGTCGGCCAGCGCCGCTTCATTTGCTCGGTCGATCTGTTCGCTGCACTGATGGCTGCGTCGCGCAAGGCCATTGCGAAACTGCCGGGCGCCAATATCGGCATCGCGCCGCACAGTTTACGCGCGGTGACGCCGGAGGAACTTACGGCGATCATACCGCTGGCGGATGGCGGCCCGGTGCATATTCATGCGGCCGAACAGGTCAAGGAAGTAGAGGATTGCCTGGCATGGTCGGACCGCCGTCCAGTGCAGTGGTTGCTGGAGCACGCGCCCGTCGATCAACGCTGGTGCCTCATCCACGCGACCCACACGACGAGTGAGGAAGTCAGCGCGTTCGCTCGGACCGGTGCGGTCGCCGGCCTCTGCCCCATCACCGAGGCGAGCCTCGGCGACGGGATCTTTCCCGCGCGCGAATTCCTCGACGCCGGCGGCGCGTTCGGCGTCGGCACCGATTCCAACGTCCTCGTCGGCGTCGTCGACGAGTTGCGCCAGCTCGAATACGGCCAGCGTTTGAAGCATCGCGAGCGCAACGTGCTCTCGGGCGGTCCCGGCGTATCGACTGGACGCGCGCTGTTCGATCATGCACTCGCGGGCGGTGCCCGGGCGCTGGCGCAGGAGACGGTCGGCCTTGCGCCGGGCGCGCGCGCCGACATCGTCACGCTGGATACCGCACATCCGTCGTTGGCGGGGCGTTCGCGCGACGCTGTCATGGACGGCTGGATTTTCGCGGCAGGCAGCGGCGCGATCGATTGCGTCTGGGCCGGCGGTACCAAGGTCGTCGAAGGCGGCCGACACAGACTGCGCCAATCCGCGCGCGAACGCTTCAACGCATCGGTGCGGAGGCTCGTCGCATGAGCCTTGCCACTGACGCCGCCGACAAGCCGACGCTCTACAAGCGCATCCGGGCCGACATCGAAAAGCGGATCCTGACCGGCGAATGGCCGCCGGGTCACCGCATTCCGTTCGAACACGAACTGGTCGCGCGCTATGGCTGCTCGCGCATGACGGTGAACAAGGCATTGTCGGAGCTCGCGCAGGCCGATCTGATCGAGCGGCGCCGGCGCGCCGGCTCCTTCGTGCGCCGGCCGCAGCATCAGTCGGCCGTACTCAAGATCGCCGATATCCGCGCCGAAATCACCGCGCTCGGCCGCAGCTATGGCTACGAGCTGATTCATCGCAAGCTGCGCGCTGCGACTGCTTCGGACCGCGAACGTCTGGGCGTGAAGAAAGCCGGCAAGGTGATCGCAATCGCCTGCCGGCACAGCGCCGACGACGTGCCGTTCGCCGTCGAGGACAGGCTGATCGATCTGTCGTCCGTGCCGGAAGCGGCCACCGCGGACTTTGTGCGCGAGCCGCCCGGCTCCTGGCTGCTGCATCATGTCCCGTGGACGGAGGCCGAGCACACGATCAGCGCTGTTGTCGCGGACGATCGCGCGGCGGAAGTCCTCGACATCGCCATCGGCGCGCCCTGCCTCGTGATCGACCGCTATACATGGCGCGGCCCGCGCACGATCACGGCGGTGCGGCTGCTTTATCCCGGTGACTCTCACCGCCTTGTCGCCCGATTCAAGGGAGGCTGAGAGAACAATGTCGGCACAATTCGTGCAACGCTTCGGGCAACGATCCATGCAATCCGGATCGAAACCAAGAGATCAACAGGACGTCAATCCATCGATCGACAAGAGGACGACCATCATGCGTAAAGTATTTGCGACAATCATTGCCCTTACGGCCGCCACTCCGGTGCTTGCCGACGACGTCAAGGTCGGAATCGGTATTTCTGGATGGACCGGCTTCGCGCCACTGACGCTGGCGAAGGAGGCCGGCATCTTCAAGAAGAACGGCCTCGACGTGACGATCAAGAAGATCCCGCAGAAGGACCGCCACCTCGCCATCGCCTCCGGCGATGTTCAATGCGCGGCGACGACGGTCGAGACCTGGATCTCCTGGAATGCGAACGGCGTTGCCACCAAGCAGATCTTCCAGCTCGACAAGAGCTACGGCGCCGACGGTATGGCCGTGCGCAATGACGTCACAGCGATCAAGGAACTGAAGGGCAAGACGGTCGCAGCTTCCGCGCCGGGCACCTCGCCGTATTTCGCGCTGGCCTGGATGCTCAAGAAGAACGGCCTCACGGTGAAGGACGTCACGGTGGTGAACCTCGAGCCGGCTGCAGCCGCGCAGGCCTTCGTTTCGGGTCAGAACGATGCTGCCATGACCTATGAGCCGTATCTGTCGACCGTGCGCGGCGCGCCCGACAAGGGCAAGATCATCGCGACCACGCTCGACTACCCGATGGTCATGGACACCTTCGGCTGCACGCCGAAGTTCCTGAGCGAGAACCCGAAGGCGGCGCAGGCGCTGGCCAACAGCTATTTCGAGGCGCTCGAGATGATCGCCAAGGATCAGGCCAAGGCCTACGAGATCATGGGCGCCGACGTGAAGCAGTCCGGCGAGCAGTTCGGCAACTCGGCCAAATATCTGCGTTGGCAGGACAAGGCGGCGAACCAGAAGTTCTTTGCCGGCGACTTCCTGACCTTCAACAAGGAGGCCGCCGAGCTCCTGCTCGAGATCGGCATCATCAAGGCCGCGCCGAAGGTCGAAGACCTCTTCGACGCCAGCTTCATCAAGTAAACCGCCGAGAGCCGCCGGTCCCGTGCCCAAGGCAGGCCGGCGCTCTCATCGAACACCGCCCGGATAGTGGTTTGATGCGTCCCCTGGATCCCGTGACATCGAAGCAACGCGCGGCTTACGGCCTCGCGTTCTTCGTGCTGTTCGTCGCCCTCTGGTCGTGGGCGACCTTCGGCGGCCATGTGTCGAAGACCTTCCTCGCCAACCCGCTGACCATGGTGGAGGAAGGTGTCGAGCTCCTCAGCAAGCACGGCTTCCTGTTCGACATCGGCATGACGATCTGGCGTGTCCTCGGTGGTTTCGTGCTGGCCGCGATCATCGCGGTACCGCTCGGCGTGCTGATGGGGGCCTACAAGCCGGTCGAGGCCTTTCTCGAACCGTTCGTCTCCTTCGCACGCTACCTGCCCGCCTCAGCCTTCATCCCGCTCTTGATCCTGTGGGCCGGCATCGGCGAATTGCAGAAGCTGCTGGTCATCTTCATCGGCTCGGTTTTCCAAATCATCCTGATGATCGCGGTGACCGTCGGCGCCACCCGGCGCGATCTGGTGGAGGCGGCCTATACGCTCGGCGCCCGCGACCGCGGCATCATCCGCCGCGTGCTGCTGCCCTCGTCCGCGCCCGAGATCGCGGAAATCCTGCGGCTGGTGCTGGGCTGGGCATGGACCTATGTCATCGTCGCCGAGCTAATCGGCTCGTCCTCCGGCATCGGCCACATGATCACGGACAGCCAGGCGCTGCTCAACACCGGCCAGATCATCTTCGGCATCATCGTGATCGGATTGATCGGCCTCGTCTCCGATTTCCTGTTCAAGGCATTCAACGCCTGGCTGTTTCCCTGGAAGCTCGCATGACGACGCTGAAGATAGAGCAGGTCTCGCGGACCTTCCCAGCACGGCACGGCAACGCGCCGACCAGGGCGCTGGAGCCGACCGACCTCACCATCGGCAACAACGACTTCGTCACCATTCTCGGCCCCTCCGGCTGCGGCAAGTCCACGCTTCTTCGCATCGTCGCGGGACTCGACCGTCCGACCGGCGGGCGTGTCAAGCTTGACGGCCACGAGGTGACCGGCCCGGGCGCCGATCGCGGCATGGTGTTCCAGTCCTACACGCTGTTTCCCTGGCTGACCGTGCGCGAGAACATCGCCTTTGGCCTGCGCGAGCGCGGCGTGGCGCAGGCCGAGCGGTACAAAATCGCCGACGCCTTCATCCGCCAGGTTGGACTGTCCGGGTTCGAAAATCACTGGCCCAAGCAACTGTCTGGCGGCATGCAACAGCGCACGGCGATTGCGCGGGCACTTGCCAATGATCCAAAGATCCTGCTGCTCGACGAGCCCTTCGGCGCGCTGGATAACCAGACCCGCGCGCTGATGCAGGAGATGCTGCTCGGGATCTGGGAGCGCGACCAGAAGACCGTTCTGTTCGTGACCCACGACATCGAGGAAGCGATCTTCCTCGGCAGCCGCGTCGTCGTGATGAGCGCGCGGCCCGGCCGCATCAAGGCCGAGATCGCGGTGGACCTGCCGCATCCGCGCTCCTACAAGATCAAGACCACGCCCGAATTCGTCCAGCTCAAGGAACGGCTGGTCGAGGAGATCCGCACCGAGGCGTTGAAGGTTGCCGAACATGCCTGACACACGGTCACGTGCCGATGGCGCACGCGTTCTCGCCGATCTCCATGCGCTACGCGCGATCGGCGCCTACAAGACCGGCGTGCACAAGCCGACCTTCTCCGAGCCGCACAGGCAGTCGCTGGAGTGGCTGGTGCGGAAGCTGCCCGAAGCTGGCCTCACCGCTACGATCGACGGCATCGGCAACGTCTTCGGCATCAGCACGAAGCACGGGCCGAAGCTGCTGGCCGGATCGCATCTGGAAAGTCAGAACTACGCCGGCTGGCTCGATGGCCCGCTCGGCGTCGTCTATGCGCTGGAGGCCGCGCGTGTGCTCAACGCCGATCCTTCGCTCAAAGGCGTGGTCGAGGTCGCGGCGTGGTGCGATGAGGAAGGACATTTCGGACACTTCCTCGGCTCGCGCTCCTATGTCGGACAGCTGACCGAGGCCGACATCGACGCCGCGCGCGACCGCACCCACGGCCGGACCATGCGCGATGCGCTCGCCGACATGGGGCTCGCCGGGCGTCCGCGCGTCACCGCCGAGCCGGGACGGCACGTCGGATATCTGGAGGCGCATATCGAGCAGGGCGATACGCTCGAAAGCGGCGATCTTGCGATCGGGGTCGTGACCTCCATTGTCGGCATCTGGCAGTACCAGATTAATTTTGTCGGCGAGCAGAACCACGCCGGCACCACTCGCATGGCCGCGCGGAAAGATGCGGGGTTGGCGCTGGCGAAATTCTGCGTAGCCATCAACGAGCGCTTTCCCGCAGCATGCGGCCCACGCACGGTCTGGACCACCGGCCGCATCACGCTCGATCCCGGCGCGCCGAGCATCATTCCGGGTGCCGCCGAGATGCTGTTCCAGATTCGCGACGACGATCCGGCCGTGATTGCAAGGCTGGAGGATCTGTTGCGGACGATAGCGAACGAGGTCAACGCGCAGGGGCGCTGCTCCGTGACCGTGGAGCGGATTCGCACTGGCGCTCCTGCCATGATGAACTCGCGCTTTCAGGATGCTATCGAGGCCGCGAGCAAAGACCTCGCCGGAGGGCGATCGCTCCGCATGCCCAGCGGCGCCGGTCACGATGCGCAGACGCTCGCCGCGATCATGCCCGCGGGCATGCTGTTCGTGCCGTCGATTGGCGGCATCAGTCACCACTGGACCGAAAACACCGCCGACGCCGATATCGTCACGGGCGCGCAGGTGTTCGTCGACGCCTGTCGGCGTATCCTCGGAGGCTAGGCAGAATGCGGCTCGCCTTGTGCCCAGCCTTCCCCCCAAGCGCTGCCAGATCATGACCGCGAGTGAACATTACACCGAGTCTACGACCGGCTACTGGCAATATCTGACGCCACAGATCCCCGCACGCTTTTCGGCGACGCACCTTACCGCTTCGGCTATCCCGCTCCTCTGCCTTGCGGCCGCATCCTCGTCTTGCCGCTGCGCCAATTGCCTGATGGTGATCGCGCCGTCGCTTCGCTTATCGCCAACCAAGCCTCGAATCTCGTCGTCGCGGCGCTGGCAGACCATATGGCGACACAGGCGCGCGTCTTCGACGCCGAGATCATTGTCGGACTACCGACGCTGGGTCTTGCGTTTGCATCTCTTGTGGCCGAACGGCTCGGACAGGCTCGCTATGTCCCGCTCGGATATTCCCGCAAATTCTGGTATGATGACGCGCTGTCCGAGCCCGTGACTTCGATCACCAGCCCAGAGGCCGGGAAAAAGTTACGGCTGGATCCGAACCTGCTGCCCCTGATCGAAGGCCGCCGGGCGGTGTTGGTCGATGACGCAATCTCGACCGGCGCGACCGCAGTCGCCGCCGCGCGCCTGTTGCAGAAGATCGGCGTCGAGATTGCCGGCATGGTCGTCGCGATGAAGCAAACCAATCGTTGGGAGGTGACGACTGCGGCCCTTTCCGCGCCGTTTCCGGTTCGTGCGGTATACGGGTGTCCGCTCTTCCAGCGCAGCGAGGCCGGCTGGATGCCGCTGATGGAGACACAGCCTGCCATTCCTTGATTGATCGGACATCTGCTCTTCGTCGCCTGAAGCCCGCAGCATGGACGAAACGGCGGGATCCGGCTTCGGCCTTCGATCACGCAGGCGATCGTGACCGCGCATGACGGAACGCTGCTGCTGCTCGACAACGAACCGAGAGGTCTTCGCATCCGCCTGCTGCTCTCCGATGCCGACCGCGACAATTCGTGCACGCCTCGGACATAATGGCGCAGCAATCTTCTGGCTTCTCGACCGCGCCACTACCCCTCCCTGGAGTTCCTCATGTCTTCTGCTGACCGGCCGGCGACGCGCCTTGCGACCCGACTCGCCTTCCTGGTCGCGGGCTTCGGCATCGCGTGCTGGGCGCCGCTGGTACCGTTCGCGAAGGCGCGACTCGCCGTTGACGACGGCATCCTCGGCTTGCTCCTGCTCAGCCTCGGCATCGGCTCGGTCGTCGCGATGCTCTTGACCGGCGTCATGAGCGCACGCTACGGCAGCAAGCCGATTATCATCGCCGGCGGGCTTGGTCTGGCGCTGGTCCTGCCGCTATTGGCAATCGCAGGCTCGCCGGTGACACTGGCACTGGTGCTGCTGGCATTCGGCGCAGCGCTTGGCTCCATCGACGTCGCCATGAACATCCACGCCGTGGAGGTCGAGCGCGCCGCGGGGCGCCCGCTGATGTCCGGCTTTCATGCGCTGTTCAGCATCGGCGGCTTCGCCGGATCCGCCCTGATGACATTATTGCTCTCGCTGCATCTCGGCGCGCTCGCCTGCACGCTGATCTGCTCCGTCCTGATGCTGATCGCCACGCTGATCGCGTGGCCACGCCTGCTTCGCTCGACCAAGGCGCAGCAGGAACTGCTGTTCGTGCTACCGCACGGATCGGTGCTCCTGCTCGCGCTGCTCTGCGCGATCACTTTTCTGGTCGAAGGCGCGATGCTCGATTGGGGCGCACTGCTCGTCATCGGCGCAGGGCTTCTCTCCGAAGCGCAAGGCGGGGCCGGTTACATCGTGTTTTCGATCGCCATGACCGCCGGGCGGCTCGGCGGTGACGCCGTCGTGGCCCGTGTCGGAGATCACGCGACATTATTCTGGGGCAGCCTGCTTGCGATCGTGGGCTTTGCGGTCCTGCTCACCGCCTCCGTCGCCGCGGTCGCCATGAGCGGCTTTCTTCTCATCGGCTTAGGGGCTTCGAACCTCGTGCCGGTGCTATTTCGCCGGGCAGCCACACAGACGGTGATGCCTACAGGTCTCGCCGTCGCGGCCATCACGACCGCCGGCTATGCGGGCATCCTCATCGGCCCCGCCGGCGTCGGTTTCGTCGCTCGGGCGGTCGGGCTGCCGGTAGCGTTCTGGCTCCTGGCGGCACTGATGGGTCTCGTCACGCTTTCAGCGCGCATCGTCGCAGCAAACCCGCGCCAAACGGCCCAGCCCTTCTCGCCGCCACAACGCGACTGACCTAAGCTGCTAGTTTCAAAGCGATATTTCGTGCACGGCGGGACTGAGAATCAAGCGGCCCGGCCGGAAACGCGGAGGCGCCCACTGCTTTCGGCCAGTTTACTCAACGTCTCGATCTGCTAGACCAGATGCAACCAATTTCGACTCCCGTCGAGGCGGCAACGGCGCGTGCCAGATCGTACTGACGAAGACTCGGCCATTTCATTTGGACCATTCCGGCTGCTTCCAAGGTCCCGGCTCCTGGAGAAGGATGGCGCGCCGCTGCATCTCGGCGGCCGCGCGCTGGATATTCTGATCTTTCTCGCCGGGCGCCCCGGTGAAGTCGTCGACAAGCGAGTGCTGGTCAAGCGCATCTGGGCCAACGTCAATGTCGACGAGGGCAGTCTGCGCTTCCATATCGCAGCGCTGCGCAAGGCGCTCGGCGATACCGGCAAAGCTGCCCGTTATGTGGTCAATGTGCCCGGTCGCGGCTATTGCTTCGTCGCTTCCCTCGCGCAAGCTCCCCCGTCGGTCGTCCCGCCCACCGCCGAAATCGTCCGTCCGCGCTCCCTTCCAGCGCCGCTCGCAAAAATGGTCGGACGCGAGGAGGTCGTCGAGAAAATATCGAACGGGCTTTCGCTCCATCGCTTCATGACCGTGGTCGGCCCGGGCGGCATCGGCAAGACCGCGGTCGCAGTGGCCGTCGGGCATCGCCGCTCGGCGGACTTCGGCGGACGCGTCTTCTTTGTCGACTTCGGTCCGCTAAGGGATGCCAGCCTCGTTGCAACCACCATTGCCTCCGCACTGAGATTGACCATCAGCTCGGAGGATCCGATGCCGGGTCTGCTGGCGTTCCTGAAGGCAAGCCCGGTCCTACTGATCCTCGATGGTTGCGAACATGTGCTGGATACATTGGCACCGCTGGTCGAGCGCATCGTTCGCGATGCGCCGCGAGTTCACGTTCTCGCAACCAGCCGCGAGTCGTTCCGGAGCGAAGGGGAACGGATCTTCCGGCTATTCCCACTGGATTGTCCGCCCGAGCGCGACGGACTGAACGTCGCCGAGGTCCTTGCCTACCCTGCAGCCCAGCTCTTCGTCGAGCGCATTGCGCAGAGCTCAGGTCCATTCCAGCTCAGCCCAGAAGAGGCGCCCCTCGTTGCCAATATTTGCCGGCGCCTCGATGGCATTGCGCTTGCGATCGAGCTTGCGGCGGGCCGCGTCAACGCATACGGCATCGCGGGCACGGCGTCCCTGCTCGACAGCCGCTTTTCACTGCAATGGCGGGGGCGACGCACCGCTGTTCCGCGACACCAGACGCTCGCCGCGGCGCTCGACTGGAGCTACGACCTGCTGTCCGCGGCCGAGAGCGCCACCCTGCGACGTCTGTCGGTCTTCGTCGGGCCGTTTACTCCGGAAGCGGCTGCCGCGGTCGCGTCGGGCGACGGCCTCAGCACATTGCAAACTCTCGAAGCGATCGACAGCCTGGTCACCAAATCGCTGATCTCGCCGTCCGGCTCACGGATGCTGCGCCATCGTCTGCTCGACACCACGCGCACCTATGCGCTCGGCAAGCTGAACGAACTCGGCGAAACAAGGCAATTCGCGCGGCGCCATGCCGAGCATTTTCGCGACTTCTTCGAGGCGGCGGAATCCGACACATCAGCTCCGCTGCCGGAATGGCTGAGCATCTATGGCTCGGAGCTGGACAACGCGCGTGCGGCGCTGGATTGGGCTTTCGCGCCCGATGGCGACTCTGCGCTGGGTATCGCACTGACGGCGGCGACGGTCACGCTGTGGGTCCGTCTTTCATTGTTCGCCGAATGCCGCGAGCGCGTCAGAATTGCGCTCGCTGCGCTTGGAGACACCGGCGGCGATGACCGTATACGCATGCAGCTCCTCTCCGCACTCGGCTGGTCGCTGATGTACGGCGAGGGGCGCGCACGCGAGGCGCGCCCGATCCTCGAGACGACCCTCGAATTGGCTGACCGGCTCGACGACAAGGATTTCCGGCTTCGCGCGCTCTGGGGATTGTGCATCGACCAGTTCAACAACGGACAATTCGGCAAGGCGCGCGCACTGGCCGATCGCTTTGCAGAGGCCGCGGCGAACTCGTCCGACAAGACCGATCTGATGCTGGCGGATCGGCTGATGGCGGTCGCTCTGCATTATCTCGGAGACCAGACGGACGCGCGGCTGCGTATCGACCGGGTGAACGCATCGTTGCATGTGCTCGTGGAGAAGCCCAAGATCTTCCCGCTCGATCTCAGGATATCGACGCAATATTTCCGGGCCCGCATTCTATGGCTACAAGGCCTGGCCGATCAGGCCCAGGCGCTCGCCGCCAGAAACATCGAGGAAGGCCGCGCCAACGGCCACGCGCTGACCTTCTGCAGCGTGCTGGGGCAAGCCGCCTGCCCGATCGCCTTCCTGGCCGGCGATTTCGACGCCGCGGAACGCCACGGCACCGAGCTGCTCGAGCACACCGAGCGCCACGCAATCCGGCTGTGGGGCCTGTGGGCGCGGGCATTCAACGCGGCGGTCATTGCGAAGCGGGGCGACCTCGCCACGGGCCTGCCGCTATTGCGCGAAGAGCTCAATCGCGCCGGCGATGCGCGCTTCCTGCCGCGCTTTCTTCCGCTCCTTGGCGAGCTTGCGGCGTGTTTCGGAGAGGCCGATCAGGCCGAACGTGGCCTTGATATGATCAAGGACGTCTTAGCCCGTTGCAACGACCGTCAGGAGCGCTGGTATCTGCCCGAGCTGATCCGCATCAAGGGAGAGCTGGTGCTCAAGCAGGCGAAGAACCTGCCGGCCGCCGAAAAATGTTTTGGCGAGGCCATGGAGATCGCCACGCAGCAGGGTGCACGGTTCTGGGAGCTCAGATGCGCGATCAGCATCGCGCGGTTCAGAATTGGACAGGGACGGAATGCAGACGCCAGGTCAGTTCTGGAGAACGTCTGCGGGTCATTTGCAGAGGCCTCGGACATTGCCGACATGCGTGTCGCGTACGACCTGATCGCGCAATTGCAGACCTGACGGCGCGGAGCCGGAAAGGCCTCAGCGCTATCGGACTCATCGATCAAGACACGCGCTCCTTCGGCGAGATCGTCGCAACGCCGTCCTCAGGCCAGAGCCGGCCATCCGAGTGCGGCCCGCCCTAACCTGCCGCAGCAGCCCCGCGCCGCGGCAGCTTCCAGTTTGGCCGGATGAAGTGGCAGGTGTAGCCATCGGGATAGCGCTCGAGATAATCCTGATGCTCGGGCTCGGCCTCCCAGAATTCGCCGACGGGCGAGACTTCGGTGACCACCTTGCCGGGCCACAGATGCGATGCCTCGACATCGGCGATAACGTCTTCGGCGACCCTCTTCTGCTCGTCAGTGGTGTAGAAGATCGCCGAGCGATAGCTCGTTCCCATGTCGTTGCCCTGGCGATTGAGGGTGGTGGGATCGTGGATCTGGAAGAAGAACTCCAGCATCGTCCGGTAGCCCGTCTTCGCGGGATCGAAGATGATCTCGATCGCTTCTGCGTGGCCTTCGTGATTGCGATAGGTGGCGTTCTTCACCTTACCGCCGGTGTAGCCGACGCGGGTCGAGATTACGCCGGGCTGCTTGCGGATGAGATCCTGCATGCCCCAGAAGCAACCTCCAGCCAAAACTGCACGCTCTGTTGTCATGTGTCAGCTCCCAATGGATCGGCCTGTCCGTTCAGCACCGGTCGCACCACAAGCTCTGCGCCGCGCGGCGTGAGCCGGCCAAGTTTGGATGTCCATCCGGTTCCTCTCGAAGTGACGATGACGCCTCGAAGATTCAGCTTCCTCGACCAGGACCGGATGGGCACGATGTTGCAAGCTCGCATTAGATAAGCTTGGCGTCGAGCGTGATCTCAACATTGAGCACTTTCGACACCGGACAGTTCTTCTCGGCCTCACCGGCGATGCGGGCGAAACCGGCATCGTCGAGGTTCGGCACCTTGGCGCGCAAGGTCAGCGCAGACTTGCTGATCTTGAACCCCTTGCCTTCGGGCTCGAGGCTGACCGCCGCTTCCGTGGAGAGCTCGGTCGGTGTGAAGCCGGCCAGCTGAAGGCCGAAGGCCAGCGCCATGGTGAAGCAGCCGGCGTGCGCCGCCGCGATCAATTCTTCGGGATTCGTCCCCTTCTCGTTCTCGAAGCGGGTCTTGAATGAATAGGGCGTCTCCGCGAGCACGCCGGATTCACTTGACAATTGGCCGCTGCCATCGCGGCCGGTGCCCTTCCATACTGCCTTCGCCTTGCGGATCATCTCACTTCTCCCTGTTTATTCTCGGCACCGGCGCTCCGGTGGAAGGCGGCTTCGGCGTTACCACCTGTCGCCTTTTCAACCGGTCGAGCACCGCAGCGGTTCCGTCAGGTGCCGATCTGTCCGACGTGGAAGCCAAGCCGGTTCTCGACGTCACCGGCGCGGTGGAAGCCTCGCGACATCAGCGCCCTGATCCTGGTCTGGCTTGCTGGACGGCCGAGCGAGGCCAGGAATGCGTCCCATTCCGGCTTGATCTCGACGTCCGGCGGCAGGCTCGCGACGTCGACGAGGCGCTTGGTCTCGGCAATGGCATCCTTATCGAACGAGGCAATGCGCATGGCGAGCGTCTCGACGAAGCCGTCGAGTTCGGCATCCGGCAACGAACGGTTGACGTAGCCATAGCGCTCGGCGAGGTCACCATGGATGTCGTCGGCACCGAGCAGCACCTCCAGCGCGCGGCCGCGGCCCATCAGGCGCGGCAACCGCGCCATCGGTCCGCCGCCGGGCACAAGGCCCGCGCCGACTTCCCATTGCGACAGCATCGCCTTCTCGCGGCTGGCAAAGCGCATGTCGCTTGCGAGCGCGAGCTCGCTACCGACGCCGGTCGCGCGGCCCCGGATCGAGGCAATGGACACCACCGGCGCGCGGCTGAGGCGTACCAGCATATCGGGCAGCGCCTGAAGGCCTGTCGGTCCCGGCGGGACGCTCAGGGACTCCTGCAGCGGCGCGAGAAAGTCGTAATGCGTGATGAAGAAACCCCCGACGGCGCTGTCGAACACGACAACCTTCACCTCAGGGTCGGTCTCAATCGCGGTGATGATGTGATTGAGTAGGGGAAGATGTTTGGGCCCGAAGATATTCACCGGGGGCATATCGAAAGTGACACGCCAGTATGACGGCAGGCGGCACTCAAGCCGGACGTCTTCGGTCGTGAAGCTGCGCTCGGGACGGTTCATGGCTTTGCTCCTGATCTGCGTATGAAGGACGGGACGCGCGGAGGGCGCGTCCCGTCGGGGGCTCAGATCGACTGCCGCAGTGGCCGGAACGCGGTGCGCATTTCCGCAGAGAACAGCGCGGGCTGCTCCCAGGCGGCGAAGTGGCCGCCCTTGTCGAGACGGTTGTAGTGGATCAGCTTCGGATAGGCCTTCTCGGCCCAGCTGCGCGGCGCGGCGTATATCTCGTCCGGGAAGACGCTGACTGCGACCGGGATCTTGACGTGCTTGGGCTCGAAGAACACCAGCTTGTTTTCCCAGTAAAGCCGCGCCGACGACACCGCTGTATTGGTGAGCCAATAGAGTGTGATGTTGTCGATGACGTCGTCCCGCGACAGGCCTTCGGTCTTGCCGTCGAACACCCGCGCGATCATCGCGGCACTGCGCGCATCGTGATCGAGCATCCAGGATGCAAGACCCGCCGGCGAATCCACCAGGCCATAGAGCGTCTGCGGCCGGTTCGACATCTCGATCGCATAGCCGAGACCATGCTTGTAGAAATCGTCGAGCTGATCGTAGGCGTAGCGCTCCTCGACCGAGAGGCCTGCCGGCCGCGAGCCGCCGGGCTGGAGCACCTTGGCGATGTCATCGGGAACGGTGGCGGGCATGTTGGTGTGAATCCCGAGCAGCTCCGGCGGCGCCAGCAGCGCCATCTGCTCGGTGACGGCATTGCCCCAGTCGCCGCCCTGCGCCACGTAACGGCTGTAGCCGAGGCGCTTCATCAGCACGATCCAGGCGCGCGCGATGCGCTGCGGATCCCAGCCGAGCGCCGTCGGCTTGCCGGAGAAGCCATGACCTGGCAGCGATGGGATCACCAGGTCGAACGCGTCCGCCGCTTTGGCACCATGCGCCGTCGGATCGGTGAGCGGGCCGACGATCTTGATCTGCTCGATGATCGAGCCCGGCCAGCCATGCGTGACGATCATCGGCAGCGCATTGTCGTGGCGAGACTTCACGTGAATGAAGTGGATGTCGACGCCGTCGATCTCGGTAACGAATTGCGGCAAGGCGTTCAGCCGCGCCTCCATCTTGCGCCAGTCATAGTCGGTCTGCCAGTAGCGCACGAGCTGCTGCACCGTCGTCAATTGCACGCCCTGCGATTGGTCGGCGACGACCTCGCGATCCGGCCACCGGGTCGCCGCCAGACGCCGGCGCAGATCGTCCAGATCCTCTTCGGGCACGTTGATGTTGAACGGGCGGATCGCTCCGCCTGCGGCCCCCTTGGCCGGATGCAGCGGCAGCAGGCTCGCAACGCTGGCGGCGACCGCACCCATCGCGGCCTGGCTCAGCAGTTGACGGCGATCGGGGTTGAGGATGTCGGTACGGGCTTGCGTCGGCATGTGGATCTCCCTGGCTTTTGTCGGTGACGTTGACCGAATTCGAAATCGACATCTCGGTTCGTCCTGCAAAGACATTGGCGCAGGCGTCTTCAATTTGCTCGTTATGGATTGTTAGAGTGCGTTAGCCGTTGCGAGTCCGCGCGATCTGCAGGAGCGATCGACGAAGTGCGCTACAGGCAGTGCAAATGCAACGCGGCGCGCGACGAGTAAACCATCGCGCGCCACGTTGTCTAATCAGGAGCCGCACACACCGCGAGAGCTATAGGCGCCGCGACCAGACGCGACCAGAGAGGCCGTGGCACGTCGAGCGAATCCGCTTCCAGCTATGGCAGCGGCTGTCCAGCCTGCTCGCGCACCATGTATGCGGCGTACCAATCGGCCCAGTTCTCGTCGTGCGCGCCGGTGCGCTTCTCATGTTCACCATGCGCCACCGCTGCACGGCGCAGTGCCGCGGCCAGTTCGGTCTGCGAAGCGAACGCCGTACCGTCCCCCTCAATGCGCCCGGGCAGTCGCGCAGTAACCTCCTGGAGCAGCCAGCCGTTGCCATCGGGATCGCTGAATGCGGCAAACGAGCTATAGCTACCGTGTTCCGGGTCAACACCGCTGACCCGAACGCGACCGAACAGATACGGCTCGTCCGGCCCCACGTGAATATCGCCGGCACCGTGGAATGGCTCGCTCACCTCAATGCCCCGACCGAGAATTTCTTTTCGTGCCGCCTCCAGATCGGAGACGATCAGGTACAATCCTTGCGCCGAACCAGGCACCGCGGCGGTGACATTCTTGCCGAAGATTACCGAACAGGCCGAGCCCGGCGGCGTGAACTGGATGACGCGCCAATCGTCCCCCGAGGCAAAATCGGCGTCCAGCCTCCAACCGAGGCGCGTGTAAAACGCCTTGGCACGGTCGACATCGGACACGGGGATGACGACGATCTCCAGCTTCAAATCACCCCCGCGAGCCTTCGAGGACTTGGCGCTGGCTTCGCGATCTGTCTCGATGACTGTCATGTCGAACTCCCTGTTTCGGTTGGCATCTGTTAGTTGTTGCGAGCGAGCAGAGCAGAACTCGGCCGTCCTCAGGCCGCTGCGGCCGGCATCACGATAGTCACGCGCGTGCCGCCCTCCCCCGCCTCGCCGTTGATCCGGGCGCGGACGCTGCGTGCGAGCCCTTCGAGGATCCGGCTACCGGTGCCCTGAAGCGGGCCGGTCGCACCGATCCCGTTGTCGGCCACCGTGCACAACCAAGCGCCGTCGCGGTTGGCCATTTCGATGCGGATCAGTGCGTTCTTCTTGTTGGGGAAGGCGTGTTTTGCCGCATTCGTGATCAATTCCGTCAGCATCAGCGCGAGCCGGTGGCATTGCGATGCCGGCAGCGTACCGCTTTCGATCGCAGCCTCGCAGCGGATGCCCGCTGGTTCCAGCACAGCCTCCGAGACAGCTCCGCACAGGTTCTCGAAAAAGGCCGCAACGGAGACTGTCGAATGATCATCGTCACTCGACAAAAGTTGATAGAGCCTGCCAAAGGCGACGACGCGCCGCTCGAACCGGTCTACCGCAAGTGACATGTCCCTGGTGCCGGCCCGCGTGAAGTCGCGGCGAACTGACGCACCCAGCAGTGTCAGCGTGTTCTTCATCCGGTGGTGGGATTCACGCAACACGAGTTCCCAGTCACGCGATTGATCGTCCAGGTTGGTGACATATTGAGATCGGGCGACATTGTCGTGCGACCGAGAACCGAGCGCGGGCATGATAGCCTCCCCCGTTGAAAGTAGGATCTAACTCCAAGGCCATACTGGAGGAGAGCTCCGACTTACGCTCGTTAGGCGTTGCAAGATGTTGTTATGATCGATGGCAGGCGAGGATTGCACGGCAAACGCCGTTTTGGCCGTCAGAGGCTTCGCCGCGTCTTCCCGATTGCCGCATAAGCCGTTCGCCTTTAAGCGAAATTTGCGACATCTAATCTTTGTACCTTTGGCTTATCTCGGTCCCGTTACGTGATTTCGCCGTTTTCGGCCCGTTTACTCAAGGCCTCATTCGGGTAGATCAGACGAGCCGACAGCAGCACTACCTTTTCCTTGGAATCATGGCCCGTGCCAGACACTAACGACCAGGACTCGGCGATTGCCTTCGGGGCCTTTCGGCTGTTTCCCAAGTCGCGGCAGTTGGAGAAGGATGGCGCTCCGCTTCACCTCGGCGGTCGCGCGCTCGACATCCTGATGTTTCTCGCCGAACGACCGGGCGAGGTCGTTGACAAGCGGGAGCTGATCAAGCGCGTCTGGGGCGAGGTCAATGTCGACGAAGGCAGCCTGCGCTTCCACATCACGACGCTACGCAAGGCTTTAGGCGATACCGGCGAAGGCGCCCGCTATGTCGTCAACGTCCCCGGACGCGGCTATTGTTTCGCAGCCCCCCTGCTCCGGGCCGCAGCTCCGGAGACCCGGTCGAGCCTGCCGGTCTCCTCGCCGCGCTCGCTCCCCTCACCCCTTGCGAGGATGATCGGGCGAGACGATGCGGTCGAGAAGATTTCCGCCGAGCTTTCCCTGCATCGCTTCGTGACCATCGTCGGTCCGGGGGGCATCGGCAAAACCTCCGTCGCGCTCGCCGTCGCGCACGGCCAGCTTGCGGGCTTCGATGGCCAGGTGAGCTTCGTCGATCTCGGCGCGCTGACGGATGCCAGGCTCGTTCCCGGCACCATTGCCGCCGCGCTTGGCCTGACCGTCAATTCCGAGGACCCGATACCAGGCCTGCTGACATTCCTGCGCAGCCGGCGGATGCTGCTGGTTTTCGACAGCTGCGAACACATCCTCGACGAGCTCGCGCCGCTGGCCGAGCGCATCGTGCAGGAGGCGCCCGAGCTGCATATTCTCGCCACCAGCCGCGAGTCCTTTCGCACCGAAGGTGAGCGCGTCCATCGGCTGTTTCCGCTCGATTGCCCGCCCGAGCGCGACGGACTGAGCATGGCCGACATTCTCGCCTATCCAGCAAGCCAGCTGTTCGTCGAACGCATCGGCGAGAGCCTGAGTGAATTCGAGCTGAGCGAGGACGACGCACCGCTCGTGGCCGAGATCTGCCGGCGGCTGGACGGCATTGCGCTCGCGATCGAGCTGGCTGCCGGACGCGTCAATGCTTATGGAATCGCCGGCACAGCCTCGCTGCTCGACAGCCGCTTCTCACTGCTATGGCGGGGGCGGCGGACCGCGATCCCGCGGCACCAGACCCTGAGCGCGGCGCTTGCCTGGAGCTACGACCTGCTGCCGGCAGCCGAAAGCGCCACGCTGCGCGGATTGTCGGTGTTCGCCGGCCCCTTCACGCTGGAGGCCGCTCTTGCCGTCGCCTCCTCCCAAAGCATCAGCGAATCCGAAGCGGTCGAGGCCATCTCGAACCTGCTCTCGAAATCCCTGATTGCGACCTTCCCCGCCGAACGGCGGCTGCGATATCGCCTGCTCGACACCACCCGGGCCTTCGCGGCGGACAAGCTGATCGAGAACGGGGAAGCTGCTCGGGTCGCGCGCGCCCACGCCGAATATTTCCGCGACGTCCTGCGCGATATTGCCCTCAAATCGATGGGCATGCAGAGCACCGGCGGCTTTCTTCCCTACGCCGACCACCTGCCCAATGTCCGCGCCGCGCTGACCTGGAGTTTTTCCGAGGGCGGCGACCGGGCGGTCGGCGTGGATCTGGCGGCGTCGACGGCGCAGTTCTTCCTCGAACTGACATTGCTGACGGAGTGCTACCGTTGGACGCAGCAGGCACTGACAGTTGTCGATATGGCTTCCGTCGACAGCCGACAGGAGATGACGTTGCAGGCCGCTCTCGGCGTCTCCGTGATGTTCACGCAGGGCAATACCGAAGCGGTTCGCTCGGCGTTCACGCGAAGCCTTCAACTCGCGCGGGAGCTCGAGGACCTGCACTGGCAGCTGTGGCTGCTGCGCGGATTGCACATCTACATGACCAGGGTCGGAGATTTTCACGGCGCACTCGGGACCGGCGAACAGGGCCAAAGCGTTGCGCGGAAGTTGAACGATCCCGCCAGCACGCTGAACGTGGAATGGATGCTGGGGGTGGCGCATCATCTGATCGGCAACCAGGACAAGGCCGTACAGTTCTGCGAGAGCGCGATGGTACACAATCCCGGCTCGCAGCGGCAGAATATCGGCCATCTCGGCTATGACGACCGTATCGTGGCGCTGGTGGCGCTGGCGCGGGGGCTCTGGCTCACCGGCCGGTCCGATCGCGCGATCGAAGCGGCCAGATACACCGTTCGCGAGGCCGAGCAGCTCGAGCAGCCGCTCACGCTCGGCATTGCCCTGATCTGGACGATCTACGTTTTCCTCTGGGTCGGTGACTGGGCCAACGCCGAAATCATGATCGAACGGCTGACCAATCATGCCGAGCGGCACTTCCTCGGCCCCTATCACGCGGTCGGAATCGGCCAGAAGGGCGAGCTTCTGCTGCGCCGCGGGGATGTCGCCGGCGGCATCGAACACCTTCGCCGCAGCCAGGTGACGCTGTACGCGACCCGGCACCGGATCATGACGACGGTGTTTGCGACCGCGCTGGCGGAGGGTCTCGCGTCCCAGAACGAATCCGACGAGGCCCTGCGCACCATCGACGACGCCATCGCCCAGATCGGCGATCACGGCGAATCCTTCGACATGCCGGAGATGCTCCGGGTCAAGGGGGACATCCTCGCGGGGGCGGGCGACGCCGTGGCGGCCGAGGACTATCTCCAGAAATCGCTTGTCCTGTCGCGCCGGCAATGTGCGCTGGGCTGGGAGTTGCGGGGGGCCATCAGCCTCGCCCGCGTCTGGCAGCGCGCCGGACGGACGGGCGATGCACGCACCCTGCTCGCGCCGATCGTGGCGCAGTATCAGGAAGGCATCTCGACCCGTGATCTGGTCACCGCCAATGGGCTCCTAGGCAGCCTGAATTGAAAGCATCTTCAACGGGATACCGCCAAATCAGGCGCTTGCAACTCCTAACAACTTCTAACACGCCAAGCCGCACCCGCCCCGCCATGGTGGTTACACTTCACGGTGGATGCGGCGAAACATGGCACTTCTTGACGACGTGATCGAGGCCAGCGGCGGTTTGGCCCGCTGGAACAGTTTGAGCCGGTTCACGCTGCATCTTTCCGTTGGGGGAACACTGTTCTCCGGCGCCGGACATGCCCGTGAATTCAAGGATGTGACCGCGGAGGGATCGACGCGAACGCAATCGGTCCGCTTCACCGGCATTACCGGGGGAGAACAGTCCGGCTCGTTTCAGCCGGACACGATCACGATCGAGAGCCTGGAAGGCAAGGTGCTGCGATCCTGGCGCAACCCGGACCTCGGATTCGCCGAGGCCGATGCACACAGTCTGGCCGACGAGCTGCAACTCGTCTTCTTCTGTGGCGTCGCCATCTGGAGCTATCTGACCAGTCCATTTCTCCTCGCCCATCCCGATGTCGTGATTGAGGAACTGTCGCCCTGGCGTGAAAACACCGAGACCTGGCGGCGCTTGCGAGCACAATTTCCGCAGAACCTCATCACTCTCGCGCGCGAGCAGATCTTCTATTTCGATGAGCGCGCCCTGCAGCGGCGGACGGATCACGAACTCTTTGGAATGAAGGTCGCACATTCATCCTGGGCCCATGACAGCTTCGGCGGCATCGTGGTGCCGACGCTTCGGCGTACACAGACTCTGCGGCCTGATGGAACCGTGATCGCCAAGCCGGTGCTGGTCGATGTCGAGATCTTCGACGCCGTCTTCGAATAGAGGCGACGAGTCGCGGGGCGCTCGCAACGTCTAACACCAGATAACGAGCCAACGGCGCCACTTGGGTGCAGATTGGTCTTGCGAGCAGCGAACCAACGCACGAGCTCGCTGCGGGCGACTGACGATGTTCTTGGGCGCGGTTGCTCGCTTCCGTGGACACGCCTCTCAGGGACGCAATGATATGAACATACCAAGCTTGCTGACGGTCGCGGCCGCCATGGCCTGCATGGCGCTTCCGGCATCGGCGCTCAATTCGAGCCGGCGCTCGATCAGCTATCACACCGTCGATGTCCAGGGCCTCAAGATATTCTATCGCGAGGCCGGGCCGGCCGACGCACCGACCGTGCTGCTGCTGCACGGCTTTCCGTCCTCGTCGCGGATGTGGGAGCCCCTGCTGCCGCTGCTTGCCGACAACTTTCATCTGATCGCCGCCGACTATCCCAGCTTCCGCAACCGCAGCGCGCCGGCTCCGTCGGATTTCACCTACATCTTCGACAACATCGCGGGGCTGATGGGTGTTCCTCTGCGCAGACGCGGATCATCGGCAGACGCAGCCGCGCCATTGCTTCAGTGGCGCGGCTGCAGGGGTGTTTGAATGAGCGATGCCGTTGAAGAACGTGACGAGTATGACGACTTGCTTGCGGCGCTCGGGCGAACCGAGGAGCAGGATCGGCGGATTGCGGCGCACGAAGCTGGGCATGCGCTTTGTGCGCGTCTGCTCGGTCATCCTCTTGGCGGTGTGAGCGTGACGCCGAACCCTGCTATTGGCACAGAAGGGGTATGCTGGGGTATGGGCCATGCCGCGGCATTCAAGGATGGTCGCGGCGACGCGTCCGAGGTTCGTCGGACGCTTGCGTCCTTGATGCCGAATTCTGGCGAGGGCCGATGTCTTTGCCAGCATTTATTCTCACATATGCAAGCTGATGGCTGGCCGCGCTGCTGAGCGCATCTTGTTGGGTGATGAGCACGCTGGACCTGCCGCCGATGATCTACGGCAGGCGCGTGAGCTCGCCCTCCTCATGTGCCGCAGCGAAGAAGCAATCGAAACGTTCCTCGCGCATTGCGAGATCGCCGCACGTGATTTGCTCATGCCGTATGGCGACATCCTGATGGTGCTTTCCACGGTGCTGCGGATCAAGCGGACGCTGGATGGTGCGGAGATCGACAAGATCATCTGGGACGTGGAGGCGCGTAAGGGGTTGGCGGCGGAGCGTCAACGCCGCGCCGAATGGCGCAAGCGCGAACTGGCAGCAAATGCTTCCGAGAAGATTGTCGTCGCGGCGATGCCGCAGCCCGTGCCACATTCTGAGCCAAATCGGGTGCGGTAATCGGTGACATCAAAGACCGGAGAGCACGGCGGATGTACCCGAGCCTAATGATCTTGAAGGGCCCCGACGTGCGAGCGTCGGGGCCTTATTCATAGTCCCCAACGAACGGATTACGAACCCAGAGGGGTCGATCCAGAACCAACATACCGAGTTCGGAGTTTTACACTGGGGTAGGTTCGTAGAGATGAGTGTGCGCCATGAAGCGCCTGCGGTTCATACGAAAAGCCTCGTTAAAGGCTCGGCTTGATCTAGAAGCTCAACAGCTACGTGATGAAGCCCGGTCATGCCCGCCAGGACACAAACGAGACAGTCTGCTTAGGAACGCCCGCCAGAATGAAATCGCGTCTCACATAACCGAGTGGCTGACCTTGCCAAGATGGCAACCGCCGAAATAGCGCCGCCTTGGTTGGCAGCGTGAGTGCTCGCTCAAACGAGCATCCACATCGTGAATGCGGCGCACAGGCAGATTATGCCCACGACGGTCATTCCGGCAAAGAAGCGCTCGGTTCGATCCATGTCGATCACCTTCCGGATCGGTCCACGCCTATAAACGTTTAAAGCGGCACGTTGGCTCCCGCTTGCGCGCGTCGTAATCTGTCAGAGCTTATGTCCCATTAGGACGGTGCGAGCGCACTGCGAACTGCCATTCCAGCAAATTCCATCTGAGTAGTTCGAAACCAGTTGAACCAGCTGGTTGTTAGCAACAATGGACGACCACGATCTGCAAGCCCGCACGGAGCAAGCTCTTGTCGTAGTGACCCTGAGTACGGCAACGCTGATCGCGTGTGTCGGGCTCTTGGTGTCTACGTCGTTACAGTGAGTGACCGAGGCGAGGCGGAAAAAGACCGCCCGAGGGCGGTCCAACCTGCTCGGATGAGCAGATTAAAGTTTTCGAGAGTAAAATCGGGATAGGGGGAGTCTCGCGACTCTCCCCTCCCACACCACCGTACATACGGGTCCGTATACGGCGGTTCACCGGATTGAGCGCGAACGGCTTGTTTTGCGTCCGCGCCAGAGGTTCAGATGGTGGACTCCGTCACGTCGGCTTCG
>NZ_JADPKQ010000294.1:0-154440 GCF_023074015.1 Bradyrhizobium sp. 142 | reverse complement strand
GAGCGTCAGCCCCTCGCATAACGGGACCGCACATGTTGCCTTCGACGTTGCTTACCGCCTCGGCCTCTGCGAGTTTCTGTCTTTCGCGGCTCAATAGCCACCCCACAGCATCGTTGTGTACGCTTCGCTGCCGCCGTCGCCGACGACACCGCAACACTCACTACCGGGCGCCCGCTATGGCTTACCCGGACCGGACTTCCACCGGTTGGACCGCGCCAGCTTGCCTGGCGCACAAGCAATCCAGGATGCCTCTGCGGAAGGATTCTGGATTGCTTCGCTTCGCTCGCAATGACGATGTGGCGCGCGCCGGCGGACTCATCGCAATTCCTGCCGAACAGGAGATAGCCGGGACTACCCTCACGCCGGCTGCGGCGTCCTGATCTCGCGGGGCAGGATGAGCGCGGCTGCAATCGCCAGCAGGCAGAGTGCGGCGAAGGCGTGCAGCATGGTGACGAAGCCGCCCTGCTCGTAGAGCCAGGCAACCAGGCCGACGGAGGCGCCGGCAGCGGTGAAGCCGACGAAATAGCGTACGGCATAGGCGCGCGAGCGCCACTCTTCGGTGGTGTATTTGCCGACCATGGCGTCGTTGACCGTGACCTGTCCGAAGGCGCCCATGACGATGCCGATCGAAACCAGGATCAGCGGCAGGTTGGACAGGCTCGCGGCGAGATACAGGAACGGCGCCAGCATGAACGACAGCGGCAGCGCCACCGTCTTCAGCGAATAGCGGTCGAGCAGCCGGCCGATCGTGTACTGCGTCATCGCGCCGAACACGTAGACGCAGGCCGCGATGACGCCGAGCAGCGCCGGACTTTTGGTGAGGTCGGCGAGCCGCTCCGCGAACAGTTTTGGCAGTGCCACCGTCACCGCGTTGAAGGTCGTGGAGATCGCGATGACGACGATCAAGAGCGCCAGGATCACCCGCCACATGTCCTGCTTTGCCACCCGCGCTTGAGCCGCCGCCTGTTTGCTCCCTTTGCGGTCCTCATGCACGACCATCACTGCAAAAGCGATGGCGATCAGGATCGTGACCACGCCGGGGACGATGAAGGCGAAGCGCCAGCCGAGATACTGGCCGATCACGCCGGTGACCAGCGCAGACGAGGCGACGCCGAGATTGCCCCAGACGCCGTTCAGCCCCATCTCGCGGCCAAGCTTGTCGGCATAGGACACGATCATCGCGGTGCCGACGGGATGATAGATCGAGGCGAAGATGCCGATCGCAAACAGCGCCGCGCCGAGCTGCGACGGGGTCTGCGCCAAGCCGACCGAAATCATGGCCGCGCCAATGCCGACGAAGAAGATCAGCATCATGTGGCGGCGGCTCCAGCGGTCGCCGAGCCAACCGGTCAAAAGCGATCCCGCGCCGAAGGCGACGAAGCCCGGCGTCGCATAGGGCAGCAGCTCCGAATAGGCCATGCCGAGCGCCGGCCCCATGATGATCACGGCGGCGGCGAAGATCAGCATCGCGTAATGGTCGATGAAATGGCCTGCGTTGACAAAGCCGATCACCCGGCCGGGACTGTTCATACGGGGAATCCTCTCCTGCTCCGAAATCGGTTATAGGTCGGGCGCATGACGGGATGCTGCCAATGACTGTCGTCGAAACGCCAATCCGGGAGGTCCGGGGCAACCATCGCTCACCCGCGGGCGTGCACCTGGTCGCGCGCGACTATCCCAAGGGCTTACGGATCGATCCGCATCTGCATCGCGAGGCGCAGCTGGTCTATGCGGCCAAAGGCACCATGCAGGTGACGACGCCCAAAGGGCGCTGGCTGGTCCCGCCGGACCGCGCGGTCTGGATTCCGGCCGGGCTCGAGCATGCCATCGATCTGCTCGCCGACATCGAGATGCGCACGCTGTATTTCGACCTGCCCTGGCTGAAACGCGAACAACGCTATCAGGGCCTGACCACGGAGTTCGTGGTGCGGGTGTCGCCACTGCTACATCAGGCGATTCTCGCGCTGTTCGATGCCCGCAACACGGCCGAGCGCACCGAGCTGCTGGTCCGCCTGCTGATGCTGGAATTGCACCAGGCCGAGGATTCCGCGACCTTCGTACCGCTGCCGCGCGAACCGCGCTGCCGGCGTGCCGCGATGATCGTGCTCGACGATCCCACCGGCCTGCACGACATCGACACGCTGGCGCGGGACGTCGGTACCTCCGCACGCACGCTGTCGCGACTGTTCTCGAGCGAGATACAATTGAGCTTCAAGAGCTGGTGCCAGCGCGCTCGCATCGCGGCGGCGATCGAAAGACTGTCGACGGATGCCAACGTCTCGGTCAAGCAGCTCGCGGCCCAGCTCGGCTATGCCAGCGTGCCCGCCTTCTCAGCCGCGTTCCGTCAGGTGACGGGACGGACGCCGACGGAGTTTGCGGGGAAGGGGTAGCTGCTGCCTCACCCTCGGTGTCATCGCCCGCGAAGGCGGGCGATCCAGTATTCCAGAGACGGCGGAGGAGCCGCGGCGTACCGGATGCCCCGCCTTCGCGGGGCATGACGGCGTCGGATGACATGACGGCCTTCGCGGGGCATGACAGCTTTCTTGCGGCGCATGGCACAGCTGAAGATGCAGGCTTCCCCTGCTTGATTGTGATCGGCTTCCGCCTAAATCCTGTGTAAGCTTCCCGCACCGCACAAACCGGATTCGAAAAGCCCAGATGGCCAATGCCTTCTTCTCCGATCTGCTTGCCACGATCTCCGAGCGCGGTCGCACGCTGCTTCGGCGCGGCGATTCCGCGGATACCAAGCAGGATGCCGACGGCCTGATCGAGCTCTGCGGCGCGCTGCTCTCGGGCCGGGGCGAAGCCTCCGGCACCGCCATGGCGCGCGAGGTGCTCGACCTCTATCAGGATCTGGACGCGGCGGGGCGCCGTGCCTTCTTCGAGGCGCTGGTGCGCGATTTCGGACCGGATCGGGAACGTCTGGCAAAAGCGGTCGAGACGTGGCGCGCCGGGCCCAGCGACGACGACGCAAGTTCATTGCATTTCGCCTCCGAGCCGCGGCGGCAGGAGTTGATCCGCCGCCTCAACCGTGCGCCCGGCGGCACCGGCGATCTCGTCAAGATGCGCGCCGATCTGCTCGGAATGATGAATGGGCACACCGATCTCGCCGCGCTCGATCGCGACATGTCGCATCTGCTCTCTTCGTGGTTCAACAGGGGGTTTCTCGTGCTGCGCAGGATCGACTGGTCGACCCCGGCCAACATCCTCGAAAAAATCATCCGTTACGAAGCCGTGCACGAGATCAGCGATTGGGACGATCTGCGCCGCCGCATCGATCCGGTCGACCGCCGCTGCTACGCCTTCTTCCATCCCGCCATGGTCGACGAACCCCTGATCTTCGTCGAGGTGGCGCTCACGGAGACGATTCCCGGCGCGATCGCGCCGCTGCTCGCGGTCGACCGCCAGCCGGTCCCGATCGAGCGGGCGCGTACCGCCGTGTTCTATTCGATCTCCAACACCCAGCGCGGTCTCGGCGGCATCTCGTTCGGCAGCTTCCTGATCAAGCAGGTGGTGGAGGAATTGCGCCGCGAACTGCCGAAGCTCGACAATTTCGTGACGCTGTCGCCGGTGCCGGGCTTCATGCCGTGGATGAAGCAGGACAAGGACCTGCCGCTCTCGGACGAAGACCGCGAGCTGCTGAAGCGCCTGGACGAGCCGAAATGGTTCGAGGATGCGGATGCGACCGCGCAGCTGCGCGGCCTGGTTGAACCGCTCGCCGCCCATTATTTCCTGAAGGCACGCACGCCGAAGGGCCGGCTGATCGACTCGGTCGCCCGCTTCCATCTCGGCAACGGCGCCCGGCTCGAGCGCATCAACTGGCTCGGCGATCTCTCGCCCAAGGGCATGCGGGAGTCCGCGGGCGTCATGGTCAACTATCTCTACCGCCTCGACGACATCGAGAAGAACCACGAGGCTTACGCCAACGACGGCGAGGTCGTGGCCTCAAGCGCGGTAAAGAAGCTGCTGAAAGGCGAAGGGCGGCGGCGGCTGGATATGAGGTTGTCGTAGCTACCCGCTCTCGATCGTCGTCCCGGACAAGCGAAGCGCAGATCTGGGACCCATACCCACAGGAGGGTGTGGTTACGGGACTCGGAGTTACCGGCTCGCACAACGACTTCTCGCTGGGGTTATGGGTCCCGGATCGGAGCGCGCTTAAGTCGCGCTTGTCCGGGACGACACCGAACAATGGGCTCGACCTTCGCGCCCCCTATTCCGCCAGCGCCTTCATCTCCTTGTGGAGATCCGACTTGCCCTCGAAGCCGATGCCTGAAAGCTCCGGCATGGTGATGTGGCCGTTCTCGACGCGCACACCATCGGGGAAGCCGCCATAGGGCTGGAACAGGTCGGGATAGCTCTCGTTACCGCCCAAGCCGAGGCCGGCCGCGATGTTGAGCGACAGCTGGTGGCCGCCATGCGGGATGCAGCGGCTTGGCGACCAGCCATGAGTCTCCAGGACCTCCAGCGTGCGCTGATATTCGCACAGGCCATAGGACAGCGCGCAATCGAATTGCAGCCAGTCGCGGTCCGGGCGCATGCCGCCATAGCGGATCAGATTGCGGGCGTCCTGGTGGCTGAACAGGTTTCGGCGAGTGCAGCCTGGAGCGCATAGTCGAGGGGATCGCCGACCTCCTCGTACCAGAACAAAGGATAGTCGCGCAGCATCTTGGCATAGGCGATCCCGGTCTCCAGATCGAAGCGGCCGTTGGCGTCGACGGCGAGCTGCGCGTCCTTGCCGATCTCCTTCAGCACCGCCTCGATGCGGGTGCGGTCGTCCTCGATCGGCGCGCCGCCAATCTTCATCTTCACGACGTTGTAGCCGCGATCGAGATAGCTGCGCATCTCGCCGCGCAGCATCGAAAGGTCCTTGCCGGGATAGTAATAACCGCCGGCGGCGTAGACAAAGACGCGCGGATTGGCCGTGAGGCCGTGACGTTCGGCCAGCAGCCGAAATAGCGGCTTGCCCGCGATCTTCGCCACCGCATCCCACACCGCCATGTCGATGGTGCCGACCGCAACCGATCGCTCGCCATGGCCGCCCGGCTTCTCGTTGGCCATCATCGCGGCCCAGACCTTGTCGGGATCGAGATTGTCGCTCGCCCCGTTCAGCAGCGACTTCGGATCGGCTTCGAGGATGCGCGAAGCAAAGCGCTCGCGGATCAGGCCGCCCTGCCCGTAGCGGCCGTTGGAGTTGAAGCCGTAGCCGACGACGCGCTTGCCATCGCGGACGACGTCGGTGACGACGGCAACGAGGCTCGTCGTCATCTTGGTGAAGTCGATATAGGCGTTGCGGATCGGCGAGGAGATCGGCTTTGTGATCTCGCGGACATCGACGATGCGAACAGACATGGTTGTTCAGCTCTTTACTTTCGTCATTGCGAGCGAAGCGAAGCAATCCAGGCTGCTACCCGAGGAAAGATTCTGGATTGCTTCGTCGCAAGGGGCTCCTCGCAATGACGGGGTGATAGCGCGGGCTTACTTCTTATCCCGGAAATACGGCTCGACCGGGCCGTGCACCTTGATGGTCAGCGGGTTGCCGTGGCGGTCCTTGGCGTTGCCTGCGGTGACGCGGACCCAGCCTTCGCTGATGCAGTATTCCTCGACATTGGTCTTCTCGACGCCCTTGAAACGGATGCCGACGTCGCGCGCCAGGATCTCCGCGTTGTAATAGGGGCTGTTCGGATCGACCGACAGGCGGTCCGGAAATTCGTCGCTCATGATTGTCTCGCTCATAACAGGGTCTCGATTTGCTGCCGCAATCCTTCGGGCCGTGCTGTCGGCGCATAGCGCACGATCACCTTGCCGGCGCGGTCCACCAGGAATTTCGTGAAATTCCATTTGATGGAGGCGCCAAGCAGGCCGGATTGCTGGCGTTTCAGGTACTCATACAAAGGATGCGCATTGCTGCCGTTGACGTCGATCTTCTCGAACAGCGGAAAGGTGACGTCGTAGTTGGTCGAGCAGAACGCCTGGATCTCGCTGGCCTGCCCCGGCTCCTGCGCGCCGAACTGGTTGCAGGGAAAACCCAGCACCGAGAAACCGCGCGGATTGAGATCGCGGTGCAGATCCTCGAGCCCGCGATATTGCGGCGTGAAGCCGCATTTGCTCGCGGTGTTGACGATCAACAGCACCTGTCCCTCGAAGCGGCGCATCGGCACCTCATCGCCGGCAAGCGAGTTGGCCTTGAAGTCGTAGATGGTCGACATCATCAGTCCACGGGGTCGATTGGCGACGGCGGCACGCCGCCGGCCTCGATCGCTTCGCCTGCGAGCAGACAAAGGTCCTCGCGGTAGCGGCCGGAGACGATGTGCACGCCGACCGGAGCCTTGCCCACGAGGCCGGTCGAGACCATCAGGCCCGGCAGTCCCATGAAGGGAATCGCGATCTGCGGCAGTTGCGCCTCCCAAACGCGCCTGAAAGATTCGTCGTCCTTGAGGTCGAGCTGATCCGGGAACGGCAGCTCGCCGGATACCGGCGTCAGCACCACCGCGTATTGCTCGAAGAACAGCATCCAGTCCCGGGTCAGCGTGGCGCGGCGGGTCAGCGCCTTGGCGTAATTCGCCTGGTCGAGCGGCGTGACCTTGGCGCGATTGCCGCGCAGGCATGCCAGCGCGCCGGGATCGCCCTCGCGTTCGGCCATTTCCAACTGCGCCTCGTAGCCGTCGCCGAGCCAGAGCTTTGTCTGCCACTCGACCGCCTCGCGCATCGGCGGCGTGTTCTCGATCGCTTCGACGGTCCAGCCGGCGCGCTCCAGCCGCTTGCCGGCATCGATGACAGCCGCCTTCACCTCCGGCGTGGTCACTAGCCCGTCCGGATTGAGGCAGAGCGCGGCGCGCTTCGGCCGCGCCGGACCTTCGAGCGGCGCCGGCACAAACCAGGGATCGCGGACGTCGCGCGCCGCCATGGCGGCGAGCGAAATCCTGATGTCGTTGACGGTGCGCGCCAGCGGCCCCGACACCGCCATGATCTGCGGCCCGATCGGGCGCTCGGGCAGCGCGGCGTTGAAGGCCGGAATCCGGCCCAGGGTCGGGCGTAAGCCATGCACGCCGCAGGCATAAGCGGGGTAGCGGATCGAGCCGGCGATATCGGTGCCATGGGCAATATGGCCGATGCCGGCCGCGACCGCCGAACCGGCGCCACCAGACGAGCCGCCGGGGGTCAGCGAGCCATCGCGCGGGTTTTTGGTGTCGCCATGGACCAGATTGGTGGTGAACCAGCGATAGGAAAAGGCCGGGCAATTGGTGCGACCGAGCAGAACGGCGCCCGCCTTGCGGAAATTGGCGACCACCGGATTGTCGTCCCGGGCGATCAAGTCGCGCTGGAGCTTGAGGCCGTTGGTGGTGGCAAAGCCTTCCTGGTCGACATTGGCCTTGATGGTGACGGGCACGCCGGCCAACACGCCGGGATCCCCACCCCGGGCAATCGCCGCATCGACGGCGTCGGCCTGCTTGAGCACGTCCTCCGGGCGATGGTCGATCACCGCATTGAGCTTGGGGTTGACCGCATCGAGCCGGGCGAGGCCGGCCTTGGCGGCCTCCCTGGCGGACACCTTTTTGGACTTGACGAGGTCGGCGAGGTCGGCGGCCGACAGGCGCCAGAGATCTTGCATGGCTTGCTCCGTATGACCGGCGTCTTTTAGCGCCGGGACAGCGGCAAAGCCATGCGGATTTCGCAGGGGCGAAGGTGGGATGTCAGCGGGTGATTGGCTTGGTCGATCGAAGCCACGGGCTCCCTAACCTCTCCCGCTTGCGGGAGAGGTCGGCGCAAAGCGCCGGGTGAGGGCTCGCTCCTCTTGGGGTTCTCGCTCGTGGAAGCACCCTCTCCCCAGCCCTCCCCGCAGGCGGGGGAGGGAGCACACCTCGCACGCCGCTAATGCCTCGTCGCCGATTGATCCGGCATGTCCAGCAGCGCCTCGGTGAAGGGGAATTCCAGCACGATGTCGCCGGCGACGTCGGTGACCTCGATCACCGCCTCGAGCAGGGCCGGCTGGGTCCCCTCGGATTTCAGCACCTCCAGGATCATCTGGCGGGCAACCTCCCAGGCACGATCCGGATTGCGCAGATCCTCGCCTTCAGGATCTACGATCAATTCATCGCCGATGCGGGTGTTGAAGAAGTATTTGGGCATTACCGAGATCCAATTGGGCCGCCTGTACCGGATTGAAAGCTGCACTGCACTCACAACTGCTTTATCAGGGCAGGGTTCGCGACCGAATGCGCCGAACGCAAGACTGCCTCACCAAAAGCGGTGTTCCAAGTCCATATTTCGCGGCGCAACATGAGGCCTTTAGCCAAGATTTAACTGGCGAAGTTTTGCGCCGGCACTAGTTTAAGGCATGGGCGGATACGTCCGAATTCTGAAAATGGAGAGCCGAAATGGCCTGGAAAGCCCCCAAGATCGTCGAAGTGCCTTGCGGCATGGAAATCAACATGTATGTGAGCGCCACCCGCAAGTAAGCGGTTGGTGCATTTGCGTTCAGCGCAGGTGGATCGTTCGGTCGCCTTGTTTCGGGCAGGTGGGGTTCTTTCGGACACAATGCGTTTCCGAAAGACGGCATTTGTGTTGACCTGAGATCCACCTCGCAACGTTCCCTCCAGGAGACGGATCATGCTTCGCGTCGTCGTCCTGGGCGCCGCAGCCGGCGGCGGAGTTCCGCAATGGAATTGCGGATGCGAGGGCTGCCGGGCAGCCCGTGCCAACGGCCATGAGCTTGTGCGGACGCAAGCCTCGGTCGCCTTCAGCGGCGACGGCGAGCATTGGTTTTTGATCAACGCCTCGCCCGATCTGCGCCAGCAGCTGAATGCCGCGCCGCAACTGCATCCCAAGGCGGGCACGCTACGTCACACGCCGATCGCCGGCGTGATTCTGACCAATGGCGAGGTGGATGCGGTGGCGGGCCTGCTCTCGATGCGCGAGGGTTCGCCGTTCACCGTCTATGCCCATGAAAAGGTGCTGGCGATTCTGAAGGCCAACAGCATCTTCAACGTGCTGAACGAAAAGAACGTGCGGCGGCAGCCGATCGACATCAGCGAGCCATTCGAGCCGCGACTGCCCGACGGCGCGCGTTCGGGGATCGAGGTGCTGCCATTCGCCGTGCCCGGCAAGTCGGCCTGGTATCTCGAAGGCAAGGCGCATCCCGGCGGAGAGACTGGCGACGGCGATACCCTTGGATTGAAGATTACGGACAGGTCGGCCGGCAAGAGCTTTTATTTCCTCGCCGCATGTGCCGAGGTGACCGACGCGCTCAAGGCCGAGATCGACGGCGCGGCGCTGGTGTTCTTCGACGGCACGGTGTGGCAGGACGACGAGATGATCAAGATCGGGCTCGGCCACAAGACCGGCAAGAGCATGGGACATGTCGCGATGTCGGGCGAGGACGGCGCGATCGCGCGGCTTGCCGATCTTACTATCGACAGGAAGATGTTTCTGCATATCAATAACTCGAATCCGGCTCTCTTGCCCTCCTCGCCCGAGCGCAAGGCGGCCGAACAGGCGGGTTGGCAGATACCCGCCGACGGAACGGAGATCGTGCTGTGAATGCCGCGTCACTGACAGGAATGACCGCGCTCTCGATCGGCAAGGACATCCGGCTCAGCTCGGCCGAGGAACTCGAGGCGACGCTGCGCCACATCGGCGCTACGCGCTATCACAACCTGCATCCGTTCCATAAGCTGCTGCACGGCGGCAAGCTGAACAAGGGGCAGGTCCAGGCCTGGGCGCTGAACCGCTACTATTACCAGAGCACGATCCCGATCAAGGACGCGGTGGTGATCTCGCGCTTCCGCGACCGCGCCACGCGCGTGGAATGGCGCCACCGCATCGAGGACCATGATGGCGACGTCGGCAGCGAAGGCGGTATCGAGCGCTGGCTCAAGCTGACCGACGGCCTCGGGCTCGACACGGCCTACGTTGAATCGACTGAGGGCATCTTGCCGGCGACGCGCTTTGCTGTGGAGGCCTACGTGCACTATTGCCGCGAGAAAAGCCCGCTGGAGGCGATCGCCTCCTCGCTGACTGAACTGTTCGCGCCGAACCTGCACGAAGAGCGCATCTCCGGCATGCTGGAGCATTATGACTTCGTCAATCCGGACACCATGAGCTACTTCAAGCGCCGCCTGGCACAGGCGCCCCGCGATGCCGGCTTTGCACTCGACTATGTCAGGAAGCACGCGACGACACCGGAACAGCGCGCCGCCGTCTGCAACGCGCTGATCTTCAAGACCAACGTGCTGTGGGTGCAGCTCGACGCGCTCTACCACGCCTATGTCGAGGGGCACATTCCGCCGGGCGCGTTCGTGCCCAAGGCGAGCTGAGGAGCAATCGATGGCCGGGCCGCGTCACATCAGCGTCAGCGAGCCGAGCCGGCCGGTGCTGCCGCGGCATGCCAAGCTCAGATATGACGAGACGCGGCAAGTCTGGGTGATCCTGGCGCCGGAGCGGGTGCTGGCGCCGGACGAGATCGCGGTCGAGGTCTTGCAGCTCTGCAACGGCGAGCGCAGCGTCGGCGACATCTCCGACCAGCTGGCGGCGAAATACGCCGCGCCGCGCGAGGCGATCCTGACCGACGTGATCGCCATGCTCCAGGATCTCGCCGACAAGGGCTTTCTCACCGAAGCCCGGGAGAAGACGTCATGAGCGATTTGCTCGGTAATCCAACCATCCCGCCCGACGCCAGCGACAGCCTCGCAGTGTTGGAGAAGCAGCGCTCGACGGCGGAGACCTTCGGCATTCCGCTTGCGGTGTTGCTCGAGATCACTCATCGCTGCCCGCTGCAATGCCCATACTGCTCCAATCCGGTCGAGCTCGACCGCTCCGGCAAGGAGCTGACCACCGAGGAATGGAAGAAGGTGTTGAGCGAGCTTTCCGAGATCGGCGTGCTTCAGGTGCACTTCTCCGGCGGCGAGCCGACGGCGCGGAAAGACCTCGTCGAGCTGGTCAAGCATGCCAGCGACGTCGGCCTCTACACCAATCTGATCACTTCGGCCGTGCTGCTGACGCGCGAGAAACTGAGCGATCTTGCGGATGCCGGGCTCTGCCACGTGCAGATCAGCTTCCAGGGCACTGAACAAGGTCTTTCCGACCGCGTTGCCGGCTACAAGGGCGCGCACGGCAAGAAGCTCGAAGTCGCGAAATGGACGCGCGAGCTCGATCTGCCGCTCACCGTGAACGCAGTGATGCATCGCCAGAACCTGCACCAGCTTCCCGAGATCATCCAGATGGCGGTCGATCTCGACGCCGACCGGTTGGAGGTCGCCAACGTGCAATATTACGGCTGGGCGCTGAAGAACCGCGCCGCGCTGATGCCGACGGTGGCGCAGTTAGAGGAGTGCACCCGCATCGTCGAGGAGGCGCGCGAGCGGCTGAAGGGCACGCTCGCGATCGACTACGTGGTGCCGGATTATTACGCGCTGAGGCCGAAGAAGTGCATGGGCGGCTGGGGCCGGCAGTTCTTCAACATCTCGCCGGCAGGCAAGGTGCTGCCCTGCCATGCCGCCGAGAGCATCACCGGGCTCGAGTTCGAATCCGTGCGCTCCAACCATTCGATCGCCTGGATCTGGCAGAACTCGGACGCCTTCAACCGCTATCGCGGCACGGGGTGGATGAAGGAGCCGTGCAAATCTTGCGAATTCCGCGAGATCGATTTCGGCGGCTGCCGTTGCCAGGCTTTTGCGCTGACGGGCGATGCTGCCAACACCGATCCGGCCTGCGCCCTGTCGCCGCTGCACGAGACCATCTTCAAGCAGGCCGAGCGCGAGGCCGAAGGCGAGACCAACCGCTTCCTCTACCGCAATTTTGCCGGCGGCACTCTGGAATCCGAATGATGCCTGACGCCGACGCGGCCGCATCGGCCAAGCGTGCCGATCCCTTTGCGCCGCTGACCTCCGAGTTGCTCGACGTCGGCGACGGCCACGAGCTCTATGTCGAAAGCGTCGGCCGCGCCGACGGCATCCCGGCGATCTATCTGCATGGTGGACCCGGCAGCGGCTGTCAGCCCGACCATCGCCGGCTGTTTGATCCTGACCGCTTCTGCGCTGTGCTGTTCGACCAGCGCGGCTGCGGCCGCAGCCGGCCCAAGGGGTCGCGCGAGCACAACACGACGCAGCATTTGATCGCGGACATGGAGAAGATCCGCGACAAATTCGGCTTTGCACGCTGGATGGTGGTCGGCGGCTCCTGGGGCGCGACCTTGGCGCTGGCTTATGCAGAGGCCCATCCCGATCGTGTCTCCGGCATCGCACTGCGCGCGACCTTCCTGGGCACGCGGGCCGAGGTCGAGGCGGCCTTCGCTGCACGCCTGGCGCAGTTTTATCCCGCGCTTCACGCGGATTTCCTGACCTTGCTGCCACCCGAAGAACGCGAGCGACCGGTGCATGCCTATTGGCGCCGCATTCTCGACTCCGATCCGGCCGTGCATGGCCCGGCAGCGCGGGCCTGGCACGACACCGAGCGAGCATTGTCGGAACACAAGCCGGCGCGGACGCGCCTGGACCTGGCCTCGCTGAACGTATGGCGGACTTTGCCCGCAACGCCGTTCATGGAGGCGCACTATTTCGTCAATGACAGCTTCATGAGCGAACACCAGCTGCTGCGGAATGTGGGCCGGCTCGCCAGCATTCCCGGCATCATCATTCAGGGCCGCTATGATCTATTGTGCCCGCCTGAGACATCGCAGGCGCTCGCGCAGGTTTGGCCCGATTCCGAAATTCGCATCGTGGAAGAAGCCGGACATTCGCTCTATGATGCCGGCGTGCGGGACGCGGTCATGAAGTCGATTGCGGACCTTGCTTCGAAGACCGCGCGATAGAGATCTGTCTCCTACCGTCTTACACGCATCGCGAGATGCTGCACTGCCGCACGTCGCGCGCAGCCGTTAATGCTGTGCGCGCGCAGCTCCCATGAAAGCCGGTGATTTCCCAATTTTGCCGTTGTACTTCGGAGCGGTTCTAATAAGCTAACCCAATGATGCTATTCAGAAACCAGATCGACGCGCGTTAGGCGTTCGCCAAGCTCAAGAAAAGGCCGCCGGGTCTTGAGCCTGTGCGGACAGGGTAGGAATGAAACCGACCGATATCGCGGCCCCCGACTACTTTCACAAGGTGGTCGATTGCCAATGGGCTTGTCCTGCACACACCCCGGTTCCCGAATATATCCGACTGATCGCCCAAGGCCGCTACAGCGACGCCTACATGATCAATTGGAAATCCAACGTGTTTCCCGGAATTCTGGGACGCACCTGCGACCGTCCCTGCGAGCCGGCGTGCCGCCGTGGACGCGTCGAGGAAACGCCGGTCGCGATCTGCCGCCTCAAGCGCGTCGCCGCCGACTTCAAGGACGACATCAGGCAGCGCCTGCCGAAGCCCTCGCCCAAGAACGGCAAGCGTATTGCCCTGGTCGGTGGCGGTCCGGCGTCGCTGACGGTCGCGCGCGATCTCGCGCCGCTCGGCTATCACTGCACCGTGTTCGATTCCGATCCGGAAGCGGGCGGCATGATGCGCTCGCAGATCCCGAAATTCCGCCTGCCCAACTCGGTGATCGACGAGGAGACCGGCTACATCCTGGACCTCGGCGTTGAGTTCAAGGGCGGTCATCGCATCGAGAGCATGCAGGCGCTGCTCGCGGAGAAGTACGACGCCATCTTCGTCGGCTCGGGCGCGCCGCGTGGCCGCGAGCTCGACATTCCCGGCCGGAAGGAAGCCGCGGCCAACATCCATATCGGCATCGACTGGCTGTCCTCGGTGTCGTTCGGCCACACCGACAAGATCGGCAAGCGCGTGATCGTGCTCGGCGGCGGCAACACCGCGATGGACTGCTGCCGCACCGCGCGCAGGCTCGGCGGCGAAGATGTCAAGGTGATCGTGCGCTCCGGCTTCGAGGAGATGAAGGCTTCGCCCTGGGAGAAGGAGGACGCGATCCATGAGGACATCCCGATCCTCAACTTCCTCGTCCCCGTCGCCTTGATCCATGACAATGGCAAGCTCACCGGCATCACCTTCCAGAGGGTGAAAGCCGAATACGACGCCAAGGGCCGCCGCAACCTGGTGCCCTCGGGCGAGCCCGACCAGACGCTCGCATGCGACGACGTGCTGGTCGCGGTCGGCCAGGAGAACGCCTTTCCCTGGATCGAGCAGGACTGCGGCATCGAATTTGACAAATGGCACATGCCGAAGGTCGATCCGAAGACGTTCGTCTCGAGCAATCCAAAGGTGTTCTTCGGCGGCGACGCTGCGTTCGGGCCGAAGAACATCATCTGGGCGGTCGCGCACGGCCATGATGCCGCGCTGTCGATCCACAGGATGCTCTCGGGCGAGGACATCAACGAACGGCCGCTGCCGGAGGTGCACATCTCCTCGCAGAAGATGGGCATTCACGAATGGAGCTATGACAACGACATCTCCAACGACAAGCGCTACAAGGTGCCGCATCGCGACAAGGTCGTCGCGCTGAAGGACATCCGCACCGAGGTCGAGCTCGGCTACGACGTCAAGCTGGCGCTGGGCGAGGCCGAACGCTGCCTGAACTGCGACGTGGAGACCGTATTCTCGACGTCGCTCTGCATCGAATGCGACGCCTGCGTCGACATCTGCCCGATGGATTGCATCACCTTCACAGAGAATGGCGAGGAAGCCGATCTGCGCCAGCGCCTGAAGGCGCCCTCGCCCCGTCCCGACCAGGACCTCTACGTCTCCAGCGATCTCAAGACCGGGCGCGTGATGGTGAAGGACGAGGACGTCTGCCTGCATTGCGGCCTTTGCGCCGAGCGATGCCCCACCGGCGCCTGGGACATGCAGAAGTATTTCATCGAAATGACGTACGCAGGATCATCATGTCCGACAAAAAGCCGATCAGCAGCGTAAACGACTTCGTCGTCCGTTTCGCCAACGTCAACGGATCGGGCTCGGCCAGCGCCAACGAGATGTTCGCGCGTGCGATTCTGCGTCATGGCGTGCCGGTGAGTCCACGCAACATCTTCCCCTCCAACATCCAGGGCCTGCCGACCTGGTACGAGGTGCGGGTGACGAAAGATGGCCATCTCGGTGCCCGCGGCGGCGTCGACATGATGGTGGCGATGAATCCGCAGACCTGGGACAAGGACGTCGCCGGCATCGAGCCCGGCGGCTATCTGTTCTACGATTCGACCAAGCCGATGCCGTCGACCAAATTCCGCAACGACATCACCGTGATCGGTGTTCCCTTAACCGCGATCACCAACTCGACCTACACCGATCCGCGCCAGCGTCAGCTGTTCAAGAACATCATCTATCTAGGCAGCCTCTCGGCGCTGCTCGACATGGATCCGAAGCTGATCGAGCAGCTGATCGGCGAGCAGTATAAGGGCAAGGAGAAGCTGCTCTCCTCCAACGTTCACGCGTTGCATCTCGGCCGCGACTGGGCGCTGCAAAACCTGAAATGCCCGATCGGCTTGCGCGTCAAGAAGTCCGACAAGGTCGGCGACCGCATCTTCATCGAGGGCAATAGCGCAGCCGCACTCGGCGCCGTCTATGGCGGTGCCACCGTGTGCGCCTGGTATCCGATTACGCCGTCCTCCTCGGTGGCGGAGGCCTTCACCAGCCACTGCAAGAAGTACCGGCACGATCCTGTGACCGGCAAGGCGAAATACGCCATCGTGCAGGGCGAGGACGAGCTGGCTTCGATCGGTATCGTGATCGGCGCCTCCTGGAACGGCGCCCGCGCCTTCACCGCGACCTCCGGTCCCGGCATCTCCTTGATGACCGAGTTCATCGGCCTGTCATATTTCGCCGAGATTCCGGCCGTGATCATGAACATCCAGCGCGCCGGACCTTCGACGGGCATGCCGACCCGCACTCAGCAATGCGACATCATCGCCTGCGCCTATGCCTCGCATGGAGATACCAAGCATGTGCTGCTATTCCCCGAGGATCCGGCGGAAGCATTTGAGTTCGCGGCAGCCGCCTTCGATCTCGCCGAGCGGCTTCAGACCACGATCTTCCTGATGCTCGACCTTGATATCGGCATGAACCACCGCCTCTGCCGTCCCCTGAAGTGGGACGACGCCAAGCAGTATGACCGTGGCAAGGTGATGACCGCCGAGATGCTGGAGGAAGGCCGCGACTTCGGCCGCTACCTCGATGTCGATGGCGACGGCATTCCCTACCGCACCTATCCCGGTACGCATCCGACCAAGGGCTCCTACTTCACCCGCGGCACCTCGCGCGACCGCTATGCGCGTTACTCCGAGGAAGGCTCGGTCTATGCCGACAACATGCAGCGTCTCATGCGCAAGTTCGAGACCGCACAGGACCTGGTGCCGCGACCGCTCCAGGCCAATGCGGAACGGCCGACCAAATATGGCGTGATCTATTTCGGCTCGACCTCGCCGGCGATGGACGAAGCGATCGAACTGTTGGAAGCGCGCGGGCATCAGCTCGACCGCTTGCGCATCCGTGCCTTCCCATTCCACTCGAGTGTCGCCAGCTTCCTCGCCGAGCACGACTTCGTCTACGTGGTCGAGCAGAACCGCGACAGCCAGCTCCGCCAGCTCATTGTCAACGAGAACGGCATCGACCCGGTGCGGCTCGTGCCGATCGTGCATTACGACGGCTCGCCGATCACCGCCCGTTTCATCGCCAAAGCCATTGGCGACCACCAGGATCACCTCAAGGTGACCCCGCTCCGCAAGGCCGTGTCATGACCTACGCGTCACTCTCTCCGTCGTCATGCCCGGGCATAGCCGTCCGAAGGACGGCGTCGCTTCCGCTCGCCTATGCCCGGGCATTCACACCTTTCTTCTTCCTGGCCAAGACGTGGATGGCCGGGACAAGCCCGGCCATGACGGGCTCGGGACCGCAGGTGCTCGCATGACCTACATCGCAAAACCGAAATTCCATCATCCGGGGCTGAAGAAGAACGAGCTCGGCTACACCCATCGCGACTACGAGGGCAAGATCTCGACGCTGTGCGCCGGCTGCGGCCATGACTCGATCACGGCCTCGATCATCGAGGCCTGCTATGAGCTGTCGATCGAGCCGCACCGGGTGGCGAAGATCTCCGGCATCGGCTGCTCGTCGAAGACGCCGGACTATTTCCTCGGCAATTCGCACGGCTTCAACTCCGTGCACGGCCGCATGCCGTCGGTGCTGACCGGCGCCAATCTCGCCAATCGCGACCTGATCTATCTCGGCGTCTCCGGCGACGGCGATTCCGCCTCGATTGGCTTCGGCCAGTTCGCGCATTCGATCCGGCGCGGCGTCAACATGACCTACATCGTCGAGAACAACGGCGTCTACGGCCTGACCAAGGGCCAATTCTCGGCAACCGCCGACCGCGGCTCTAAGTCCAAGAAGGGCGTCACCAACACCGACAACGCGATCGACCTCGTCGCGATTGCGCTGCAGCTGGGTGCGACCTTCGTCGCGCGCAGCTTCTCCGGCGACAAGAACCAGCTTGTGCCGCTGATCGCGGCCGCAATCGGCCACAAGGGCGCGTCCTTCATCGACGTCATCAGCCCCTGCATCGCTTTCAACAACCACGCCGGTTCGACCAAGAGTTTCGACTATGTCCGCGAGCACAATGACGCGGTGAACCGGCTCGACGTGCTGGTGGGCCGCGATCCGATCGCGGTCGATTACGCGCCCGGCACGGTGCAGATGGTCGAGCAGCACGACGGCAGCAGGATCGCGCTGCGCAAGATCGATGCGGACTACGATCCCCACGACCGGCTCGGCGCCATGACCTTCCTGCAGAAGCACGCCGCCAAGGGCCAGATCGTCACCGGCCTGCTCTATGTCGATCCCGACGCGGAAGATTTGCACGAGCATCTCAACACGGTGGAGACGCCGCTCAATACGCTGGAGGCCGATACGCTCTGTCCGGGCTCGGCAGCGCTGGACAAGTTCAACGCCAGCCTGCGGTGATCACTTAGCGGCTGAAACGGGCTGCCTGACACGGATGGTGATCTTCTCTGACACGATTGGCGGCTCGAACGGATAGTGCTTCGCATCGCCCAGCACCAGCTGGAGCGTGTGCGTCCCCGGCGGAAGCTCGAGAAGAGTTTCGGTCTGCCCTGCCCCGAAATGCAGATGCGACTTGTCCTGCGGAATGGGCTCCTTGGGATCGATCGGCTCGTTCACGTCGATCAACAGATGATGATGACCGGCGTTATGGTAGTCGTCGCCGGCATGCGTCACGCCCATGTTCCGCAAACCGAACCGGGCCCAGAATCCGCCCCGGATCTTCTGCCCGTCACGCGGAGTGATGAAGTAAACCTTCGCGTCCTTGGGCGCTGCCTTGCCCTGCGAATAGGCGATGCCCGGAAGCAACGCGAGCGCCGCCGACAGCGCAACGCAGCGAAGGATTTTCATCAAACCTCCTCCAGCGCTTAAGGACTGAGCGCAATGCGGAATCCATGCGTCGGGTAGCGAACATTTGTATCGTAACCGTCGCGGTTGGACGGCCGAACATATCTCGAATCGTTCTTCCAGGAGCCCGAGCGCAGCACGTGCGAGGTGCAGTCCCCGCCGGTCCATGCCGAGCCATCGCCGGGCGCACCCTGATAGGTCCTGTGCCAACAGTCCTCGACCCACTGATCGACTCCGCCGCCCATGTCGTAGAGCCCGAATGGATTGGGCTTGAAGCTGCCGACTTTCGCCAGCTGCGCGCCCGCGACGTCACCGCAATCCTTGCATCCGGCCATGCCCGGCTGGAGCTTGTCGCCCCACCAATATTTCGTCTGCGTGCCGGCACGCGCCGCATATTCCCATTCCGCTTCAGTCGGAAGGCGGTAGGGCTTCTTCGTCGCCTGCGCGAGCCAGCCCGCATATTGCTGTGCGTCTGCCCAGCTCACGTTCGTGACGGGGGCATCTTCCTTCCCGATCGCTGTAAAGCTGCATGCCTTCGCTGCCGCGCATTCATTCCATTCACGAACGGTCACAGGATATTTTCCGATCGCGAACGGCTTGATCGCGACCTGGTGGACGGGTCTTTCCGTCGGGTCATCGTTGCTGCCCATCGCGAAACTGCCGCCGCGGACCGCAACCATGTCCGGCTCCTGGACCGCCACCGTGGATTGCGATGGGGCCGGCGAAGGCGCGCTTGCAGGCGTTGCGGCCGTCGAGGGAGAAGCCGCGGGTGCTGTCTGCGGCACCTGCGTCGACGAACCGGGTTCGGCTTGAACGGATTGCGACGTCGGGGATGCTGCCGGTGCCGGCGTCGGGGGCGCCGCAGCCTGTTCGCCGAGGCGCGGCTGTACGAGCAGATACCAAAGGACGCCGCTCGCAATAACGAGCAGTGTCAGAGCCAGAAGGAATAGCAACGTATTCTCGCGCCGGCCGCGCGTCCTGCCCACGGCATCCGCGTCCGGCAGCACACGATAGATGCGCACGGGGTCGGTGATGTTCTTCACTTTGCGGTCGCCAAGCGACTCGTAGCCGCACACCACCTTGTGCTTGATCTGCTCGTAGATCGCACCTGAGATGTAGACCTGACCGGGCTCGGCAATACCCTCGATACGCGTGGCGATGTTGACGCCATCGCCATAGACGTCGTCCGGCTCTACGATGACATCACCGAGATTGACTCCGATCCGGTACTCGATCCGGGACTCCTTCGGAAGCGAAGCGTTGCGGCCAATGAGATTTTGCTGGATGACGATGCTGCAGCGAACCGCCTCAACTGGACTGTCGAAAACAGCGATGAAGCCGTCGCCAGTCGTCTTCACCAGGCTTCCATGGTGCTCGACGATACTGGGCTGGATGAGATCCCGCTCGATCCGCTTGACGCGAACATGCGTGCCTTCCTCGTCGGCCTGCATCAAGCGGCTGTAGGAGGCAATGTCACCGACAATGATCGCGGCAAGACGACGAGACATCCTGCCGTTTTGCGGCGGCTCATCGTGGCTTCCGGATCTGAAGTTGCGAATTTCGCCCATTGCGGGGCACTCCACAAACTTGCCAAGAGGCTGCCCCAGCCTACAATTTCGAGAAGCAATCGTTTTGTGAAGGCTATCACATTAACGAACCCGGACAACGTCGAAGAGATCGCCGATATCGAGTTCCAAGGATTGACGGCTCCCACGTGGATTGAACCTTCCTGACCCGACCTGCGACTAACGCGGCGCACGGCGCCATCTATCTCATCCCTGTGCCACGGCGACGCCTCGCGGACTTGCGAGCGTGAACGCGCCGCGTTCAGCCTGCGACCAACGGTAAACCGGCCCGTCCCTCGCGGTCAGGCCAATTGCCGCTCCCGCATTCGGTGCGATCATGAAGCACTTTCTTTTCGGCGCCGTCATCCTTGCCGCGCTCAGCGGCCCCGGCCATGCCGCGGAGGCCGACGACATCCGCGAGACCAGCAAGGCCGAAGCCGAAACCTTCAACGCGCGGATGTACGCAGGGCCGCCCGGCGACAAGGCCTATGCCTGTTTCGTCCGCCGCTACGATGCCGAACATCTGGCGCAGCACCCGAAGCAGAGGGTCGCTTCGATGAAGCTGCTGGTCTCGGCGGAATACGACAAGGAGGACAAGCAGCTCCACAACTCCTTCCGGATTGGCTTCAAATACCGCCACCGCTCAGGCGATTTCGATTCCAGCGGCTCGTGCAGTCACGTGGTGTTCGCCAAGGACGGCAACGACGTCCGCCTCGGCTGCGGCGTCGACTGCGAGGGCGGCGGCATCGGGGTTGCGCTGTCGAAGGAGAGCAAGTCAGCGATCGTCCGGCTTGCACGGGTCAGGGTCTGGCAGAACAACAAGCCGGATGACGACGCCGAAGAATCGTTGGTGGCCGGCGCCGACGACAAGATTTTCCGCCTCGACCGCACCGACAACAGCGAGTGCGCTTCGCTCGTGACCGACCGCAAGGAACTCGCCGCACTGCGCCACAAGTGATATGCGTGCGGCAAAGTCAGGCCAGTCCAGGGAGATCGCCATGAACCGCCGAAATATCCTTTGGAGCGCAGTCTCGGCTTTCGGGGCGGCGCTTGCAATATCCCGCGCCGAGGCCGCGACGGAGGCCGGCGCCGGCAACAAGCTCAAGGTCGTCTACCATCTCAGCGACGCCGAGAAGGTCAATTTCGTGCTCGGCAATATCCAGAACCACATCGACGGCGTCGGCGGCCCCGAGCACGTGACGATCGCGCTGGTGATACACGGTCCGGCGCTGAAGGCGTTCCACTCGACGCAGGCCAATCCCGATGTCAGCAAGCGTGTCGGCGATTTCTCCAAGGACGGCGTCGAGCTCGCCGCCTGCGGCAACACGATGAAAGCGCAGAACGTCACGCTGACGGATCTGCTGCCGGGCTTCGTCAGCGCGGAGCAGGGCGGCGTCGTCCGCCTGGCCGAGCTGCAGTCGCAGGGCTATCTCTATCTGCGGCCCTGAGGGCCACTAACGCTTCCGCGAATTCGGTGCGCTCCCTCCCCCGCTTGCGGGGGAGGGTCGGGGAGAGGGCTGTCTCCACAATCGAGAGCCCCCAAGAGGAGAAAGCCCTCACCCGGCGCTTCGCGCCGACCTCTCCCGCAAGCGGGAGAGGTAAGCGGAGCCCGCGGGGGCCCGCTCCCCCAACTGATCCGCATCGCACTTGACTCACCCATAACTCTACAGTTATTAGTTTAACCCATAACCTTCTGGTTATGGATTCCACATGTCCGCCGCCCCCGACCTTCTGTTCAGGACACTCGCCGATCCCACCCGGCGGGCGATCTTCGAGCGGCTGTGCCGCGAGGGCGAGCAGACGGTCGGAGCCCTGACGGTGCGATCAGGCGTTTCCCAACCCGCGGTCTCGAAACATCTCGGCGCGCTGAAGCTGGCCGGGCTGGTGCGCGACCGTCACGAGGGGCGGCAGACCCACTACAGCGCGCAGCCCGGCGCCCTGAATCCGCTGATCGACTGGACCAGCCAGATGGCCGGGTTCTGGCAGAACCGGCTCGACGCCCTCGATGATCTCCTGAAGAGGATGGACCAATGAGCGAAGCTGAGACTGAAACCCGTTCCGTGACCATCGAGCGCGAATTTGCCTTTCCGCCGGAGCGGATCTGGCGCGCGCTGACGCAGCCGCATCTGATCGAGGAGTGGCTGATGAAGAACGACTTCAAGCCCACCGTCGGCCATCGTTTCAATCTTCGCGGCGAGTGGGGCGGCGTGCTGGATTGCGAGGTCCTCTCCATTGAGCCGCAGCGATCGCTCGCCTACAGCTGGAATTTCACGCATGAGGACGCGGCCTTTGACTTGAAGAGCGTCGTGACCTTCACGCTGACGCCGACCGGCGCGGGCACGCATCTGCGTGTGGAGCAGGCGGGCTTCCGTCCGACCCAGAAGCAGGCCTATGGCGGCGCGCGCGCCGGCTGGAACCAGTTTTTTGCAAAGCTGGACGAGCTGCTGGCGCGGGGCGACTAGCCCGGCCATCGATGTCCATTCCAACCATCGTCAGAGGAGGTCCCATTGAGCTCGAACATTCGGATTCGGCAGATCCATCGCTGGCTGTCCATCGCCTTCACGCTTGCCGTCACCGCGAATATCGTCGCCATCGCCCTGCAGATGCAGGCGGTGTGGATCGGGCTGTTGGCGTTCGTCCCGCTGATTCCGTTGCTCGCGACCGGGCTATATCTGTTCGCGCTGCCATACGTCAGCCAGCGGCGCGTGAACGAGGCAAGATCATGAAGAAAGCTGTGACGGCGAAGACCAGCAGCGCGAAGGAAGCGGACGGAGCTTCAGCCTCCAGGTTGATCGACGGCAGGATTAAGGAGCTTGGCGACTGGCGCGGCGAGATGCTAAGTCGGCTTCGCGGCCTGATCAAGGACGCCGATCCCGACCTGGTCGAGGAATGGAAGTGGCGGGGCGTGCCGGTGTGGTCACACGACGGGATCATCTGCACCGGCGAGACCTACAAGACTGTCGTGAAGCTGACCTTCGCCAAGGGCGCTGCGCTCGACGACCCCGCGGGGCTGTTCAACTCGAGCCTGGAGGGAAACGTGAGGCGCGCGATCGATTTTCAGGAGGGCGCGAAGATCAACGAGAAGGCGCTGAAGGCGCTCATTCACGCCGCCGTGGCCCTGAACACGTCCAAGGCCAAAGGCAAATCCGCAAGACGCTCGGCTTAGGAGCACGCGGCGGCGTCAGGCCGCCGCTGTGATTGGGCGCGGGCTCACGACATATTCCCGCAAGACCTTGTCGTTGCCATCGACCTCGATCAGCGCGACATCATAGGTCCAGAGATCGGCGAGATGCTGCAGCACCCGCTTGGCATCGGTCTCGTTGAGCTGCGAGCCCTTGATGACGCGGTGATGCACGATCAGCCGGCGGTCGCCGGACAGGTCGACGTCGACCACTTCGATATTGGCATCGATGTAGCCGACATCATGCTGCCGCGCGAGCTCGCGCCGCACCCGGCGGAAACCACGCTCGTCGTGAATGGCATCGACCCGGATGCCGGCGCGCTCCTCGGGATCGTCGTGCAGGTGGAACATGCGGAAGTGCCGCATCAGCTTCGGGCTCAGGTACTGCGCGATAAAACTCTCGTCGCGGTAGTTGGCCCAGACGTCGCGCAGCACGCCCATCACATCGTTCTTTCCGGCGATGTCCGGGAACCATTCGCGATCCTCGTCTTCCGGCCGGGTGACGATCCGCTCGATGTCCTGCATCATGGAAAAGCCAAGCGCATAGGGATTGAAGCCCGAGAAGCGCCGATCGTCGAATTCGGGCTGGAACACCACGTTGGTGTGGGATTGCAGGAATTCGAGGAAGTTGCCGTCGGTGAGCCGACCCTGCTCGTGCAGCTTGGTCATGATGCGGTAGTGGACGTAGGTTGCCGTTCCCTCGTTCATCACCTTGGTCTGGCTCTGCGGATAGAAATATTGCGCGATGTGGCGGACGATCCGCAAAAGCTCGCGCTGCCAAGGCGCCAGCCGCGGCGCACTCTTCTCCAGAAAATATAGCAGGTTCTCCTGCGGCAGGCCGAGCAGCTTGCGGCGGCGCTCGACGCTGATCGCGGAGCGGCTCTTGCTCTTTCCTGCCGGCACGGTGCGCCAGAGGTCGTTGAAGACTTCCTCTTCATGCTGGCGGCGGCGCCCTGCCCGCTTCTCCTCGGCGCGCAAATCCAGCTTCTTCTTGCCGGGGTAGCGGTCGATGCCATGCGACATCAGCGCATGCGCGGCATCCAGAGTGCGTTCGACCTCGACGCGGCCGTGGCGCGCCTCGCAACTCATCACATACTTCTTGGCGAAATCGAGATAGTCCAGAATGCCGTCGGCGTCGGTCCACTGCTTGAACAGATAGTTGTTCTTGAAGAAGTGGTTGTGACCGAACGCGGCGTGCGCGATCACCAGCGTCTGCATCGTCGCCGTATTCTCCTCCATCAAGTAGGAGATGCAGGGCGAGGAGTTGATCACGATCTCATAAGCGAGGCCCATCAGGCCCTTGCGGTAGGACGCCTCATGATAGGCGAAGTGCTTGCCGAACGACCAGTGCTTGTAGAACAGGGGCATGCCGACCGACGAATAGGCGTCCAGCATCTGCTCGGCGGTAATGACCTCGATCTGGTTCGGATAGACGTCGAGCCCGAGATCTTTCAACGCCACCTCCTCGCAGGCATCGCTAATGCGCTGCAAGGTGTGGAAATCCCAATCCGCGCCTTCGAACAAGCGTTCCGTCATGGAGCGACCTTCTCCTGAGTAGTTTCGCGGCGCTGGAACAGGTCGTGGAACACCGGAAATATCTCGCTGCGCTCGCTGACCTTGCGCATCGAGAGCGGTGCGCCGCTGCTACGCAGGCGCTCGTAAAGGGTCCAGAGCGAGGAGTCCGAGAGATCGAAGGCGCTGCCCCCGGACTCGCCGACCTCGAGATAGGCGAAGAACTGGCAGACCGGGAGGATCTTGTCGGTCAGCAGCATGCCGGCGAGCTCGCCGTCGGAATAAGAGTTGTCGCCGTCGGAGGCCTGGGCCGCGTAGATGTTCCAGTCCGCCGGATTGAAGCGCTCGCGCACGATCTCGTGCATCGCCTGCAGCGCGCTGGAGACCAGCGTGCCGCCGGACGCCGGGCCATAGAAGAAAGTCTGCTCGTCGACCTCCTCGGCGCGGTCGGTGTGGCGGATGAAGACGATCTCGACATGCTTGTAGCGCCGCTTCAGGAAGACGTAGAGCAGCATGTAGAAGCGCTTGGCGAGATCCTTCATGTGTTCGGACATCGAGCCGGAGACGTCCATCAGGCAGAACATCACCGCCTGTGCGACCGGCTTGGGCACCGTCTCGAAGCGGCGATAGCGGATGTCGAGCGGATCGATGAAGGGAATGCGCTTGGATTTCGCCTTGAGCTTCTCGAGCTCGGCGACGAGTTCCGCGCGCTCATCCTCGTCGGTGCATGCAGCGATCGCAGCTTCCAGCTCCTCGATCTCTTCCTTGCGGGGCCGCTTGAGCGCGATGCGGCGCGCGAGCGCGAGCCGCACCGTCCGGCTGACCGAGATGTTGGATGGCGAGCCGGACATGGTGTAGCCGGCGCGCTGGATGCCCTCGCTCTCGGTCTGCGCGATCTTGCGCTTGGCGAGATCCGGAAGCTCGAGATCGTCGAGGAAGAGATCGACGAATTCGTCGCGGCTCAGCACGAAGCGGAAGGCATCTTCGCTGTCGCCTTCGCCCGGACCGGAATCCTTGGCGCTGCCCTGGCCGGATCGAGGGAGATAGTCGCCCTCGATGAACTTCTTGTTCCCGGGCAGCACCATGTCGCGCGTGCCGCCTTCGCGGCGAAAGCGCGGCTCGTGCATGCCGTCGAGCGGAATCGTGACTTCGCCACCCTCCAGGACATCCTTGATGTCGCGTTCCTGCGAGGTTTTCTTGACGGCGCCCTGCACCAGGGACTTGGCCCGACGCAAGAACCGCTGCCGGTTCTCAAGACTCTTGCCGCCTGGATTCAGGCGCCTGTCAATAATGTGAATGGCCACTTTCCCATCCGCCTCAACCGGCTTGCTTCACGCGCATGTACCACTCGACGAGCCGGCGAACCTGACGCTCGGTGTAGCCGCGCTCCACCATGCGTGCGACGAACTCGCCGTGCTTCTTCTCCGTCTCGCCGTCCTTCTTGGACCCGAACGAGATGACCGGAAGCAGGTCCTCGACCTGGGAGAATATCCGCTTTTCGATCACATCGCGAATCTTCTCGTAGGAGGTCCAGGTCGGATTCTTGCCGGCATTCTGTGCCCTGGCCCTCAACGAGAACTTGACGACCTCGTTGCGGAAATCCTTCGGGTTGGCGATGCCGGCCGGCTTCTCGATCTTGGTCAGCTCCTGGTTCAACAATTCGCGATCGAGCAATTGTCCGGTGTCGGGATCCTTGAAGTCCTGATCCTCGATCCAGGCATCCGCGTAATCGACGTAACGGTCGAACAGATTCTGGCCGTAATCCGAGTAGGATTCGAGATAAGCCTTCTGGATCTCGTTGCCGATGAACTCGGCATAACGCGGCGCGAGTTCCGCCTTGATGAATTCGAGGTAACGCTTTTCGATTTCCTCAGGAAGCTGCTCGCGGCGGATAGACTGTTCCAGCGCATACATCAGGTGCACGGCGTCGGCGGCAACCTCCTGCGGATCGTGGTTGAAGGTCGCGGCCAAGATTTTGAAGGCAAAGCGCGTGGAGACACCATCCATGCCTTCGTCGACGCCGGCGGCATCCCGGTATTCCTGGACGCTGCGCGCTTTAGGATCGGATTCCTTCAGGCTTTCGCCATCGTAAACCCGCATTTTGGCAAACAGCGTGGAATTCTCGTGCTTGCGCAGCCGCGACATCACCGAGAATCGCGCCATCGTTTCCAGCGTCGCCGGCGCGCACGGCGCAGACGCAAGCTCGGAGCCCTGGATCAGCTTTTCGTAGATCTTCTGCTCTTCGGTGTAGCGCAGGACATAGGGCACCTTGATCACGCAGATGCGGTCGATGAAGGCCTCGTTGTTCTTGTTGGACTTGAAGCTCGACCACTCGGCCTCGTTGGAGTGCGCGAGGATGATGCCGGTAAACGGAATCGCGCCGATATTCTCGGTGCCGATATAGTTGCCTTCCTGCGTCGCGGTCAGCAGCGGGTGCAGCATCTTGATCGGCGCCTTGAACATCTCGACGAATTCGAGGATGCCCTGGTTGGCGCGGTTGAGGCCGCCGGAATAGCTGTAGGCATCGGGGTCGTTCTGGGCGTAGGTCTCGAGCTTGCGGATGTCGACCTTGCCGACCAGCGAGGAGATGTCCTGATTGTTCTCGTCACCGGGCTCGGTCTTGGCGATGCCGATCTGGCGCAGCCGCGACGGCTGGATCTTGGCGACGCGGAATTGCGAGATGTCGCCGCCGAAGGCCTCCAGGCGCTTGTAGCACCACGGGCTCATCAACCCGGTGAGACGCCGGCGCGGAATGCCGTACTTTTCCTCCAGCATCGGGCCGAGCTGATCGGGATCGAACAGGCTCAGCGGGCTCTCGAACACGGGCGAGAGTTCGTCGCCGGCCTTCAGCACGTAGATCGGATGCACTTCCATCAGCGACTTCAGCCGTTCGGCGAGTGAGGATTTGCCGCCGCCGACCGGGCCGAGCAAATAGAGGATCTGCTTGCGCTCCTCGAGGCCTTGCGCGGCATGACGGAAGAAACCAACGATGCGCTCGATGGTTTCTTCCATGCCGTAGAAACCGGCAAAGGCCGGATAGGTGCGGATCGTGCGGTTCAAAAAAATACGGCCAAGGCGTGGGTCCTTGGCCGTGTCGATCGTCTGGGGTTCACCGATCGCGGCTAGCAATCGTTCGGCCGCATTTGCATATTTCATGGGATCGCTTCGACACGATTCCAGATATTCCGCCATCGACATGTCGTGCTGGCTTCTCGCCTCGAACGACCGAGCGAAAGCGTTGAATAGAGAATCGTTGTACATGATCCCTCTCCGCGTGAGTTCCGCTACACAACTGAACTAAAGCAGCGACCGGACCGTTCCTTAGCGCCACTCTCGAATCAGCGTGAGCACATGACGGACATTCGACACCCGAGGACCTTCACCACGCAACGCACAACGTAGGCATCGGGTGAGTTACGAACAGGCAGCTGCCTGTTATTTATGCGAATCTATACTTGTATCCGCTAATTTCCAGCAAATGTCGCCTCACCGCAACATCCGGGCATTACCGGGGATAGGCCCATCCGGCACCGCAGCATAACCGCCGGCTGGCGGCGGCTTTATGACGTTCGTGCGGCCAAGCTTTGCGTGCCATGATCGCGCTATCGCCGCAATGCGGTGCGTGAATCGCTGCCAGCATGACAGTCGCGGCAGGCGCGCAGCAAGGTACCGAAATCAATCGTCAGACCCTCGGGCCGGATGACGACGCGATCGGCGGGCGCAGTGCGCGAGGTGGCGTGGATGCAGGCGAGCTGACGCTGGAAGGCCGGCGTCAGCGTCAGCACGATGACCTTGTGTCCGCGGCATTCTTCAGCCGAAACGTCCTCAATCGACTCCCAAAGCAGAAATTCATTGCGGATGCCGTAGGTGGTGACGATCACCACCGGCCCCCGTTCGGACGGCAGCATCCAGACCAGCCGGCAGGTGACCAGGCCGAACACCACGATGCCGGTATAGCCGATCGTCGTGCCATAGTTGCCGATGACATCCCACCAGCCAAAGGCGAGGCTCGCACTGATCAGCATCATCGCAAATCCCGCCGCGACCAGCAGCCGCAGGCGCGTCGCGCATTGACCGATTTCAAGATCGTGGGATGCGTCGATACACACGGCCGGGCCGGCCGATTGCGCCCCGTCGGGAACGGCGAGTGCCAGACCCTCAGTTTCAGCGTGCATGCTCTCCCCCAGCATGGCCATGTGCGACCGGGCCAACGATGCATCAGGCGGATTGGAAGCGCCCTGACGGCACTCCGCGCTGCGACAAGCAGACGTGGCAGGCTGACGCTACGCAACGTGACCCGGCCGAACCGTCCCGGCCGGAGAATTTTACGCAACACCGCTACTGCCGCCTGGATCGTCACGATCGCGACGGAGTTACACCGAGAGCAGAACCCCTGTACCCTTGATAGGTTCCCTCAGATGCGCATGTAAGCTAGAGGATAGCGCGTCAGGACCGGCGCGGAAACCCCTCGCCCGCAGGCTTGGAGATAAATAAACAGCATGAATCCCGTCAAAGAACTGGAAAAGCACGGACAAGCCGTCTGGCTGGACTTCCTCGCCCGTGGCTTCATCGCCAAGGGCGATTTGAAACGGCTGATCGAGACTGATGGCGTCAAGGGCGTCACCTCAAATCCCTCGATCTTCGAGAAGGCGATCGGCAGCTCGGACGAATACGACGCCTCGATCGGCAAGGCGCTCAAGCGGGGCGACCGGACCGTGGCCGACCTGTTCGAGGCCGTCGCGGTCGAGGACATCCAGAATGCCGCCGACGTGCTCCGCCCGGTCTATGACCGCCTCAAGGGCCAGGACGGCTTCGTCAGCCTGGAGGTCTCGCCCTATCTCGCACTGGACACCGCGGGCACGGTCGCCGAGGCGAAGCGGCTCTGGAAGGACGTCAATCGCAGGAACTTGATGGTCAAGGTCCCGGCGACGCCCGAGGGCCTGCCGGCGATCGAACAACTCATCGGCGAAGGCGTCAGCATCAACATCACGCTGCTGTTCTCCAAAGCGGTCTATCTCGAGGTCGCCGAGGCCTACCTCGCCGGTCTGGAGAAATATGTCGCAGGCGGCGGCGATCCTTCGCATGTCGCGAGCGTGGCGAGCTTCTTCGTCAGCCGCATCGACTCGATGGTCGACAAGCAGCTCGACGAGAAGATCGCCCGTGCCAACGACCCATCCGAAAAGGAGCGGCTCGCCGCGCTGAAAGGCAAGGTCGCGATCGCCAACGCCAAGGTCGCCTACCAGGACTACAGGCGGCTGTTTGCAGGTCCCCGCTGGGACAAGCTCGCAGCCAGGGGAGCCAAGCCGCAGCGCATGCTGTGGGCGTCGACCGGAACCAAGAACAAGGACTACAGCGACGTCCTCTATGTCGAGGAACTGATCGGCCCCGACACCATCAACACCATGCCGCCGGCGACGCTGGACGCGTTCCGCGACCACGGCGAGACGCGCGACAGTCTCGAAGAGAATGTCGAGGACGCCCGCCGCGTCCTGGAGGAGCTGGAGCGCTCCGGCATCTCGCTCGACGCCATCACCGCAGAGCTCGTCAAGGACGGCGTCACGCAATTTGCCGACGCCGCTGACAAGCTGTATGGCGCAGTCGCCCACAAGCGCGCCACCGTGCTTGGGCCCGCGATCGATCGCCAGCTGCTCTCGCTCGGTGACGGGCTCGGCAAGGCCGTGGCGAAGAGCACCGAGGACTGGCGGGCGTCAGCGAAAATCCGCAGGCTGTGGCAGCGCGACAAGTCGGTCTGGACCGGCGCGGACGAGGACAAATGGCTCGGCTGGCTGGACAGCGCCGCAAAGGCCGACGTCGCCGACTATGAGGACTACGCGAATCGCGTCAAGGGTCAGAAATTTTCCGACGCCGTCGTGCTCGGCATGGGCGGATCGAGCCTAGGGCCGGAAGTACTGGCGGAGACCTTCGCGCGGAAGTCCGGCTTCCCGAAGCTGCACGTGCTGGATTCCACCGATCCGGCGCAGGTGCGGGCGATGGAAGCCCGGATCGACATTGCCAACACCGTGTTCATCGTCTCCAGCAAGTCCGGCGGCACCGCCGAGCCGAACGCGATGAAGGATTATTTCCATGAGCGTGTCGCGCAGGCGGTCGGGCCGTCGGTCAAGACCGGCCATCGCTTCATCGCGGTGACCGATCCCGGCTCGTCGCTGGAGAAGGCGGCCAAGAAACTGAACTATGCCCGGATCTTCCACGGCGACCCCTCGATCGGCGGTCGCTATTCGGTGCTCTCGCCGTTCGGCCTCGTGCCGGCGGCAACCGCGGGCATCGACGTCAAGACCCTGGTCAAACATGCGCTCTCGATGGCCCGCTCCTGCGGACCGGACGTGCCGCCGCAAGAAAACCCCGGCGTGCAGCTCGGGCTTGCCATGGGTCTCGCCGGGCTCGAAGGCCGCGACAAGGTGACGATCCTGACGTCGAAGAAGATCGCCGATTTCGGCGCCTGGGCCGAGCAGCTCATCGCCGAATCGACCGGCAAGGAAGGCAAGGGCCTGATCCCGATTGCCGACGAGCCGCTCGGCGAGCCCTCCCTTTACGGCAACGATCGGTTCTTCATCGACATCCGCACCGAAGGCGAGGCGGACGCCCCACACGACTCGAAGCTTGCCGCGATCGAAGCGGCCGGCCATCCCGTCGTGCGCATCGTCATGAAGTCGATCGATCATCTCGGCCAGGAATTCTTCCGTTTCGAGATGGCGACGGCGGTTGCAGGCAGCATCCTCGGCATCAACCCGTTCGATCAGCCCGACGTAGAAGCGGCCAAGATCAAGACTCGCGAGCTCACTGCCGCGTACGAGAAGACCGGCGCGCTGCCGGCGGAGCAGCCGGTGGTCAGCACCGCCGAGGCCGATCTGTACACCGACGAGGCCAACGCCACAGCGCTCCGCTCCGCAGGGGCCAACGGCGATCTCACCTCATGGCTGAAGGCGCATCTCGCCCGCTCCAATCACGGCGACTATGTCGCCCTGCTCGGCTACATCGCGCGCGACAAGGCCACCATCGATGCGCTCCAGACGATGCGGCTCGAAGTGCGCGAGAAGCACCACGTTGCGACCTGCGCCGAGTTCGGGCCGCGCTTCCTGCACTCCACCGGGCAGGCCTACAAGGGCGGCCCCGACAGTGGCGTATTCCTCCAGATCACCGCCGATGACGCCAAGGACCTGGCTGTGCCGGGCCAGAAGGCCAGCTTTGGCGTCATCAAGGCGGCACAGGCGCGCGGCGATTTCGATGTGCTCACCGAGCGCGGCCGACGTGCGCTCCGCGTGCACTTGAAGGGCGGGCTCAAGAAAGGTCTCGCGGCACTCAACGCCGCCCTCACGGACGCGCTGAACTAAGGGAATAATTCAAATGCAACTCGGCATGATCGGCCTCGGCCGGATGGGCGGCAACATCGTGCGCCGGCTGATGCGTCACGGCCATTCGACCGTGGTCTATGACAAGGACGCCAAGGCCGTCGCCGGCCTTGTCGGAGACGGCGCGCAGGGCTCGGCGACGCTCGAAGAATTTGTCGCCAAGCTGGAACGACCGCGCACCGCATGGGTGATGCTGCCTGCCGGCCGCATCACCGAAGCGACGATCGATACGCTTGCGAACGTGATGGGGGCCGACGACGTCATCATCGACGGCGGCAACACCTTCTGGCAAGACGACGTTCGCCGCGGCAAGGCGCTGAGGGAACGCGGCATCCATTATGTCGACGTCGGGACCTCCGGCGGCGTCTGGGGACTGGACCGCGGCTATTGCATGATGATCGGCGGCGAGAAGGTCGTGGTCGACCGGCTCGATCCGATTTTCGCCGCGCTCGCGCCCGGCGCCGGCGACATTGCGCGAACGCCGGGACGCGACGGCCGCGATCCCCGCATCGAGCAGGGCTACATCCATGCCGGCCCGGTCGGTGCCGGTCACTTCGTCAAGATGATCCACAATGGCATCGAATACGGCCTGATGCAGGCCTATGCGGAAGGTTTCGATATTCTCAAGAACGCCAGCATGGAGGCGTTGCCGGCGGATCATCGCTATGATTTCGATCTTGCAGATATCGCCGAGGTGTGGCGGCGCGGCAGCGTGATCCCGTCCTGGCTGCTCGATTTGACCTCGACAGCGCTCGCCGACAGCCCGGCGCTGTCGGAATATTCTGGTTTCGTCGAGGATTCCGGCGAAGGACGCTGGACCGTGAATGCGGCGATCGACGAGGCTGTGCCGGCCGAAGTCCTGACCGCGGCCCTCTACGCACGTTTCCGTTCCCGCCAGGAACACACCTTCGCCGAAAAAATTCTTTCCGCGATGCGCGCGGGTTTCGGCGGCCACAAGGAGCCGAAGCAGCTGGACGCTGCGAAGTCCTAGTAAGAAGAGCAAGTAACAAGCGAAGGCCGATCATTCGTGACAAAAGACCCGCAAGCAAAGCGCAAGCCGGAAAATTGCGCCTTCGTCATCTTTGGTGTCACCGGTGATCTCACCCACCGCCTCGTGATGCCGTCACTCTACAATCTCGCCGCCGAGCACCTGCTACCGGAAAAGTTCTGCGTCGTCGGCGTGGCCCGCAAGGGCCAGTCGGATGACGAGCTGCGCGATAGCCTGATGCAGGGCTTGCGCGAGTTCGCGACGAGGCCCGTGGACGACGACATCGCCCAGAAGCTGCTGCAATGCGTGACGTTCGTCGAGGCCGATCCGAAGGACCCGCCGTCGTTCGACCGCTTGCGCGAGCATCTGGATTCGCTGGAATGCGCGGAAGGCACCGGCGGCAACCGGCTGTTTTACCTCGCAACTCCGCCGGCCGCATTCGCACCGGCCGCGCGCGAGCTCGGCCGCACCGGCATGATCAAGGAGAACGGCGCCTGGCGGCGGCTCGTGATCGAAAAGCCGTTCGGCACCGACCTCGCCTCGGCGCGTGCGCTGAATGCCGAACTCCTGAAGATCATGGAGGAGCATCAGATCTACCGCATCGATCACTATCTCGGCAAGGAGACGGTGCAGAACATCCTGGTGCTGCGCTTTGCCAACGGCATGTTCGAGCCGATCTGGAATCGCAACCATATCGACCACATCCAGATCACGGTGGAGGAGAAGCTCGGCGTCGGCCATCGCGGCGGATTCTACGATGCCACCGGTGCGCTGCGCGACATGGTGCCGAACCATCTGTTCCAGCTGATGTCGCTGGTGGCGATGGAGCCACCGAGCCGCTTCGATGCCCATTCCGTGCGTTCCGAGAAGGCCGAGGTTCTCACCGCGATCCAGCAGCCGAGCGAAGAGGAAGCGCTGAGGAATTCAGTTCGCGCGCAATATCTTGCGGGCCGGATTGGCGACGACGAGATTCCGGACTATCGCACCACCGCGGACGTCAGGCCGGGTAGCTCCACGGAGACCTATGTCGCGCTGAAGCTGATGATCGACAATTGGCGCTGGGCCGGCGTGCCCTTCTATTTGCGCACCGGCAAGGCGCTGGCGCACAAGCGCACGGAAGTCGCGATCAAGTTCAAGCAGGCGCCGCTGTCGATGTTTTCGGGCACGGCGGTCGACCGTCTGTCGCAGAACTTCCTGACCATCGGCATTGCGCCGACCGAGACCATCGAGCTTCAGTTCAACGCCAAGATTCCGGGACCAAGCGTCATGATCGACGGCGTCGAAATGAAGTTCCGCTACGGCGACTATTTCCAGGCCGATCCCAGCACCGGCTACGAGACGCTGATCTACGACTGCATGATCGGCGACAATATCCTGTTCCAGCGCGCCGACGGAGTCGAGGCCGGGTGGCAGGCGGTGCAACCGTTCCTGGATGCCTGGAAGAAGGCGGGCGTCAACGGTATCGAGACCTATCCCGCCGGCAGCGAGGGACCGGCTTGTGCCGATGAATTGCTCCGGCGTGACGGGCGAAGCTGGCGGAAGTTTTCGTGATGACAGCCGCCGGCCCGCCCAAGCTGATCGTCGAGGCCGACGCCGAGGCGCTCGCCCGCGCAGCGGCCGAACGGGTGATGGCGCGGATCGCGGCCAATCCCGGGCGTATCGCGATCTGCCTCACCGGTGGCTCCAGCCCGAAGAGGCTTTATCAATTACTCGGCGGCGATTCCTGGCGTGATAAAATTCCCTGGGAACGCGTGCACTGGTTCATTGGGGACGAGCGGTTCGTGACCGAAGGCGATCCTCGCAACAACATGGCTGTCGCGCGCGCAACCTTCCTCGATCGCAGCGCGTCGTCCGGCCATATTCACCCGATCCCGACCACCGCCGAAAATCCCGACCGGAGCGCCGAGGCCTACGCGCGCGAGCTGCAATCCTTCTACGGTGCGGAGCGGCTGGATCCGTCGCGGCCCCTGTTCGATCTCGTGCTGATGGGCGCAGGCCCGGACGGCCACACCGCTTCGCTGTTTCCCGGCTATCCTGCCCTCGAAGAGACGCAGCGCTGGGTCGTCGGCGTGCCCAAGGCCAACGTCGCGCCCTTCGTGCCGCGAGTCTCGCTCACCCTGCCCGCGCTGGCGTCCTGCCGCGAAATGCTGTTCGAGATTGCCGGGCACGACAAGCAGCCGATCTTGACGAGGCTCTTCAATGGCGAGAACCTGCCGGCGTTGCGCGCGCGCTCGAATGGTGAAACCGTCTGGCTGGTCGACCAGGCCGCGCTTCCGGAGGGAATTCGTGGCGGGCGCTGAAGCACCTTGTGCATTGATCGTGATGGGCGTGTCGGGTTCGGGCAAGAGCACGATCGCCAAAGCGCTAGGCGAGCGGCTCGGCTGGCGGTTCGAGGACGGCGACAGCTTTCACCCCGCCAGCAACGTCGAGAAGATGAGGGCCGGCCACCCGCTCACCGACGAGGATCGCTGGCCGTGGCTCAACGCCATCGCCGACGAGATCGCACGGGTCTGCGGACGCGGCGAGCACGTCATCATTGCCTGCTCGGCTCTGAAGCACAGCTATCGTGACCTACTCTTGCGTGGACGGAGCGACGTCCGCTTCGTCTTCCTGAAGGGCAGCAAGGAGCTGATCGCCGATCGGCTCGCGCGCCGCAAGGGCCATTTCATGCCGCCCGAGCTCTTGACCAGCCAGTTCAATACGCTGGAGCCGCCGGAAGCGGGCGAGCACGTGATCAGCGTCTCGATCGACGAGACCGTCGAGGCGATCGTGGACGGCGTCGTGCGGCAGTTGAAATTGGGCGGCGACAAGCCCAGGGCCGTGACATCCAAGGCCATGAAACCCAAGGTTCTGCCATGACGCAAATCTCACTCGTGGTTTCGGATGTCGATGGCACGCTGCTGACCAAGGACAAGATGCTGACCGACCGCGCCAAGGCGGCGGTGCAGCGGCTGCACAAGGCCGGCATCGGTTTCACCATCACGTCGAGCCGCCCCGCGATCGGCATGCGCTTCCTGATCGAGCCGCTCGCGATCTGGCTGCCGGTCGGCCCGTTCAACGGCTCCTCGATCGTCGACCCCGAGATGAAGCCGGTCGAGCAGCACCTCATTCCCGCGAGCGCGGCCGAGCGAAGCTTGCAGATCCTCCGCGCGTTCGGCGCCGACATCTGGCTCTTCACCTACGACAAATGGCTGATCGACAACCCGCGCGGCAGCTACGTCGCCCACGAGCAGCGCACGATCCGGTCCGATCCGACCGTCATAGCCGATTTTTCGCCGTACCTCACCAGCGCCTGCAAGATCGTCGGCGCCAGCGCCGATGCAGCCGGGCTGGAGCGTTGCGAGAAGGTGATGCAGGAGGCGCTAGGCAGCGAGGCGACCGCGGTGCGCTCGCAGACCTATTATCTCGACATCACCCCGCCCAGCTTCAACAAGGGCACTTTCGTCGAGGCTATGGCCAAGCGCCTCGGAATTGCGACCGACGCGGTCGCCACCATCGGCGACATGCAGAATGATCTCGCAATGTTCCGCGTCAGTGGCGTCTCGATCGCCATGGGCAATGCCGCCGGCAACGTCAAGGAGCAGGCGACCCACGTCACCGCCACCAACGAGCAGGATGGCTTCGCCGAGGCGATCGAGATGATTTTGAAGCGGAATGGGGTGGAGTGAGCGGGCCGCAGGTTCGTGCGACCTCTCCCGCTTGCGGGAGAGGTCGGCGCGAAGCGCCGGGTGAGGAACTAATTCTGCCACGGTCATTATTGCGACCGCTGCACAGCCGGCTTCTCGCTCTCCTGCCTTGCCGCCGACAGGTTATGCGCGGTGTTGATCAGTGCGATATGCGTCAGCGCCTGGGGGAAATTTCCGGTCTGGCGGCGCGCAACTGAGTCGTACTCCTCGGCCAATAACCCGACATCGTTCGCGAGCCCGGCCACACGGTCGAACAGCGCCTGCGCCTTGTCGAGATCGCCTGACAGCACATAGGCATCGGCCAGCCACAGGCTACACGCCAGGAACGCGCCCTCGATCGGCTGCTGCTCCTTGGAGACCTCGCGCGGATCATGCCGCAGCGCGAAACCGTCGCGCATCAGGCATTTTTCGACGGCCGCGATGGTGCCGCGGATGCGCGGATCAGACGCCGGCAAAAAGCCGACCGCTGGCAGCAGCAGGACGCTGGCGTCGAGCAATTTCGAGCCATAGGACTCGACGAACGCATTCTGACTTGCGTCAAAACCTCTGTTGCAGACATCGCGGTGGATGGCATCGCGCAGGGTGCGCCAGTGCAGCAGCGGCGCCTTGAAGCCGAAGGTCTCGGCGCTCTTGATGCCGCGGTCGAAGGCCACCCAGGTCATCACTTTGGACAAGACGTAGTGTTTCGGCTGGCCGCGCCGCTCCCAGATGCCGTGGTCGGGCTCGTCCCAGACCTCGGCGAGATGATTGAGCACGGCGCATTCCAGCGCCCAGGTCTCATCGTCGAGCTTGAGCTTGGCCATTCGCGACTGGTGGAACGCATCGATCAGCTCGCCGTAGACGTCGAGCTGGAGCTGCGCATGTGCGGCATTGCCGACGCGCACCGGCCGTGCACCCTCATAGCCGTCGAGCCAGCCCGCCTCCCATTCCAGCAGCCGCCGTTGGCCCCAGATGCCGTACATGATCTGCATGTTCGACGGCGAGCCGGCTGCCGCGCGCAGCAGCCAATTGTGCCAGGCCGAGGCTTCCTCGGTGTAGCCCGAGTTCATCAGTGCCAGCAGCGTGAAGGTGGCATCGCGCAACCAGCAGAAGCGGTAGTCCCAGTTCCGCATCCCGCCGAGCTTTTCCGGCAACGACGTCGTCGGTGCGGCAACGATGCCGCCGGTCGGGGCGAAGGTCAGCGCCTTCAACGTGATCAGCGAGCGCATGACAAGGTCGCGGTACGCCCCGTCATGAGTGGAGCGGCTGCACCAGTCCTTCCAAAATCTTTCGGTCTCCTGAAGCGCGATCTCCGGGTCGATCGGCTCGGGCGGAGCCAGATGCGAGGGGCCATAGCTCAGCACGAACGGCACGGTCTCTCCGGCCTTCACCTCGAATTTGGCAACCGTCGTCAGATCCTCGCCGTGGGTTTGGGCCGGCGTGTGCAGCACCGTCATATCCTGACCGGCGATCGCCAGCAGCGATCCGTCCTCGGAGCGGCGCACCCAGGGAATGCTGACGCCGAAGCCGAATCGGATCACGAGTTCCATGCGCAGTTTCACCGAACCGCTCACGCCGCGGACCAGCCGCACGATGTCGGACGCCTTGCCGCGCGGCGGCATGAAATCGATCAGCGCAACGGTGCCGCCCTTCGTCTCAAAACGCGTCTCGAGGATGAGCGTGGTGCCGAGATAGCGGCGCGACGTACCGATGACGTCCGCGGTGGGCGCGATCAGCCAGCGGCCATTCTTGCGCGTGCCGAGGATTGCGGCGAAGCAGGCATCGGAATCGAAGGCCGGCCAGCAGAGCCAGTCGATCGAGCCGTTGCGCCCGACCAGCGCTGCGGTCTCGCAGTCGCCAATCAGTGCGTAGTCCTCGATCTTCTGAGACAATGTCCTGCGAGCCTCGGAACGAGCCTTTGGAAATCGAGCTCGGAAATCCCCGTGCTTCAACTCCCGCCGGTCAATGAACGTTCCCGTGTCGCGGCCTTCAAGGCCGCGAGATCGACCTTGGAGGCGATCTGGTCGAGCGTGACCGGCAGACGCTGACGCCAGTTCGGATGCTCGTCGATGGTGCCGGGAATGTTGGGCTGGTCGATCACGCCGAGCAGATCCTCCAGCGACACCGCCAGCAGCCGCGACGGCGTGCGCGACAGGAAGGCGAGCACCGAGTAGAGGTCGTTGGCGTTGATGCCGTTCTGATGCAGGATCTCGTCGAGCCTGCCAAGCGCATCCCAGCGCGCCTGGTCGTCTTCGCCGGGATCGAGCCCGAGCGAACGCTTCATCTCGAGATCGCTGAAGGAGCGCCAACCGGCGTAGGTGCACAGATCATGCGTGTTCAGCGTCACCAGCGCATTGGGCCGGTAATGATCGATGTTGCGGAAATGGCCGGCGTCGTCGCGCTCGAACATCATGACGAGGTAGGACCAGATGCCGAAATCCTGCATGGTCTCGCGGAACCCTTCGGGCACCGTGCCAAGGTCCTCGCCGATCACGATGCATTCGTGAGCCACGCTCTCGCGCACCACAGCGGCAAGCAGCGCCTCGAACGGCATCTGCACATAGGCGCCGTTGTCGGGCTTGAAGCCGCGCGGCACGAGATACAGCCGCTTCAAGCCCAGCACGTGATCGAGGCGGATGGCGCCGGAATGCCGCATCGAGGCCGCCAGCATGTCGGCGAACGGCACGAAGGATTGGGCCTCTAATCCGCCTGCGTTGAAGCCGGCCAGGCCCCAGTCCTGGCCGATGGTGTTGAGCACGTCGGGCGGCGCGCCGACGGCGAGATGGCGGGAAATCGCCATCTGCTCGTTCCAGGCATCGAAGCCGTTGGATTGTACGCCGACGGCGACGTCGAGATAGAGCCCGACCCGCATGCCGAGCTGGCCGGCGAGCTCCTTGGCGGCATATAGCTGGCTATCTGCCGTCCATTGCACGAATTCGACGAACTCGACCTCGCGCCTGTCGGGACCGCTGCGCAGCTCGGCGCATTTCGCATCGGTCGGCTGCTGCCATTCCACCGGCCATTCCCACCACGGCCCGGTGAAGCGATGGCGCAGCACCTCGAAGCAGGCAAAGCGGGACAAGAGCGGCGCGCGCGCGGCGCGGAAGGCGTCGAACTGATTGCGGCGGGCCGCCCTCGCGCTTGTCACGAAGCTGTTGAAGGCAGCGCGTAGGGCCAGCCATTTCAGCGCGGCCATATCCGCATAGGGCACACGATCGCCTTCACGGAGCCGCGCGGCGGTCGCGGCGGCGTCAGGGACGAGATCGGCGGAGAATTCCGGGATCGCCTCGACGTCGATGTAGAGTGGATTGAGAAACAGCCGGCTGTTCGGCGAATAGGGACTGCAATCGGCGGGCTGGTCGTCGAACAACACGTGCAGCGGGTTGAGCCCCACACCGTCGGCCCCGAGCTGCTTGGCGAGGTGGACGAGATTCGCAAGGTCGGTGAAATCGCCGATGCCCCAATTGCGATCGGAGCGGACGCTGTAAAGTTGCACGGCGAGCAGCCAGCCGCGGTCGAAATCGCCGCCGAAAGCCCGCTCGGGCGCCACGATCATCGGCACCTCCTCGGTCACGCCCGCGGAATCGGTCAGGGTCAACCGGTGGTAACCGAGCGGCAGACCGGCCGGCCAGGCGATCACAGGCTCGCGCGTCTCACCTTGCGCGATCACATTGGCACTGCCAAGGATCTGGGCGTTGGCGGTGATTTTCCATTGCAGCGGCGCGGCACCGGTGGCCGCGAGCTCGGTGCGCGGATGGCCCAAGGCGCGAACGACAACGGGCCCGCTGACGAACCGATAGAGCCGCTTCTCCGGCAGGGCGTCGAGGATGGATTTGAGGGCGACGGGATCGGTGACCCGCAGCTTTCCGAGGGCATCGACGAATTCGGACTGAACGCCCTTGATCTGGGCTTGAGCTAATAGATCCATTCGGCACGCAGCTTGCAGGCCACTCTTTGGCCGGGGGCATCGATTTTGATGAGGTCGCGGAGGACGTTAGCCAAGGTTAACTCGCAAGCCGCGCCTGCCGTTCCCAGCGGGAACTAATGACACACAAGCGGCTTTCTATATAGGGTATAAAGCCAGGTTCCCGACAAGGGAAAACGGGCGCCTGCTTTCTTGTCAATGGCATCACCGTGAACAAGACAATTCAAACTGTCGAGAGTGCCGCAGCCGGCGGTGCTTTCCTCATCGAAGACATCTATCCGTCGATCGATGGCGGCCGCTTCGCCGTGAAACGGATCGCGGGCGAGCGGATCGAGGTCTGGGCCGACATCTATCGCGACGGCAATGACGTGGTCGGCGCCGTGCTAGTCTGGCGCGGCGAACAGGACCGGGAATGGCGGAGCGAGCCGATGGTCCATCACGACAATGACCGATGGTCCGGCACGTTCACCCCGGTCGAACCCGGTCAATATGTTTATGCCATCGAAGCCTGGACCGACGAATTCGCAACCTGGCGTCATGCCCTCGCGCGAAAGCAGCTCTCCGGCGTGGATATCACACTCGACGCGATCGAAGGTGCCGGCCTCCTGACCAAGGCGCATGGCGCCCGGCAGGACGCTGCGGCAGTCATCGTCAGACAGTGCGAGGACTATCTTCAGACCGGCGAAGTCATGCCGCTGCTTGCAGCCGAGCTTGGCGAGGCCATGGCGGAGAGCCAGTCGCGGCCCGACCTGACCCGCTCGCCGCCTTTGCCCCTGATCGTCGACCGCGACAAGGCGCGCTTCAGCGCCTGGTATCAGATGATGCCGCGCAGCCAGAGCCAGGTACCGGGCCAGCACGGCACGCTGAGAGACTGCATCGCGCGCGTGCCCGACATCGCCGCGATGGGTTTCGACGTGCTCTACTTCACGCCGATCCACCCGGTCGGCCGCACCCGCCGCAAGGGCCGCAACAATTCACAGGTGGCGGCCGAAGGCGATCCCGGCTCGCCTTATGCGATCGGTGCCGCTGAGGGCGGGCACGATGCGCTGCATCCCGAGCTCGGCACGATCGAGGATTTCCGCGCGCTGGTGGCGACCTGCCTCGAATACGGCCTGGAGCTCGCGCTCGACTTCGCCGTGCAATGCTCGCCTGACCATCCTTGGCTAACGCAGCATCCGGAATGGTTCAAGTGGCGGCCGGACCGCTCGGTGCGGACGGCTGACGGGCCCTATCCGGATATCGTCATCCCCGATTTCACATCCGTCGACAGGATCGGGCTGTGGAACGCGTTCCGCGACGCCATGCTGTTCTGGATCGACCATGGTGTAACCATCTTTGCCATCGACAATCACGACACCGCGCCATTCCAGTTCTGGGACTGGCTGATCTGCGACATCCGCCGCCGGCATCCCGAGGTGATCCTGTTCTCCAAGACATACGCGCGGCCGAAGCTGATGAGGGGCCTGGCAAAGCTCGGCTTTACGCAATCGTTCAGCTATTTCCCCTGGCGCACCGAGAAATGGGAACTCGAGCAGTATCTCGGCGAGCTCACGCGCTATCCCGAGCGGGACTTCTATCGACCGAACCTGTTCGTCAACACGCCGGACCTCCTGCCCTATCACCTCCAGAGCGGCGAAGCCTGGATGTTCAAGTCGCGCGTTGCGCTGGCAGCGACGCTGTCGGGCAATTACGGAATCTACAGCGGCTTCGAACTGCTCGAGCATGAGGCCATCCCCGGCCGCGAAGAGTATCTCGATTCCGAGAAGTATCAGATCCGGCAGCGCGACTGGGACAAGGCGGGCAATATCAAGACCTACATCACCGAGCTGAACCGAATCCGCAACGAAAATGCGGCGCTCCGGCAGACCGCCAATCTGCGCTTTCTCGGCATCGAGGATGGCGAGACGATCGGCTTCGTGAAGGAGGCAGCCGATCCGGCGAACACCGTCGTCGCCGCCGTCGCGCTCACGGGCCATGCGCGCGAATTCTGGTTGCCTCTCGGCGACCTCACCGTCGACGTCGGCGGCGAGCGTCGCCACGTCACTGCACTCGAAAATCTCCTCACCGGCGAACAGTCCCGCATCGAATGGGGCGGCATCAGGTTGCGTATCGATCCCGACCGCGATCCTGCGCTCTTGTTCCGCTGCCTGGCGTAAGGGCGCACGCCATGAATGTTTTGTCTTCCGTCGACACCAAGAAGGCTGACGCTGCGGAGATCGTGGATGAGCTCTGGTACAAGGACGCCATCATCTACCAGCTTCACGTCAAGGCTTTCGCCGACAGCAACAATGACGGCATCGGCGATTTCGCCGGGCTGACCGAGAAGCTGGCCTATCTCCAGGATCTCGGCGTCACCGTGCTGTGGCTGTTGCCGTTCTACCCCTCACCCGGCCGCGACGACGGCTACGACATCGCCGATTACGGCGCGGTCAATCCCGATTTCGGGACGATGAAGGATTTCAAGCGCTTCATTCAGGAAGCGCAACGGCGGGGTTTGCGGGTGATCACCGAACTCGTCGTCAACCACACCTCCGATCAGCACAATTGGTTCAAGCGCGCACGGCGCAGCCCGGCAGGCTCGAGCGCCCGCAACTGGTATGTCTGGAGCGACAACGACCAGAAATATCAGGGCACGCGTATCATCTTCACCGACACCGAGAAATCGAACTGGACCTGGGATACCGAGGCCGGCGCGTTTTACTGGCACCGTTTCTTCTCGCACCAGCCGGATCTCAATTTCGACAATCCGCGCGTCGTCAGCGCCCTCATCCAGGTAATGAAGCGCTGGCTTGATGCCGGTGTCGACGGCTTTCGCCTCGACGCGATCCCCTACCTCTGCGAGCGCGAGGGGACGTCGAACGAGAACCTCCCCGAGACGCATGCGATCATCAAGCGCCTGCGCCAGGAGCTGGACGCCTACTCCAAAGGCAAGCTGCTGCTGGCCGAAGCCAATCAATGGCCCGAGGACGTGCAGGAATATTTCGGCCGCGGCGACGAGTGCCACATGGCCTATCACTTCCCGCTGATGCCCCGCATCTACATGGCGATCGCGCAAGAAGACCGCTTTCCGATCACCGACATCCTGCGCCAGACCCCGGACATTCCCGCAAGCTGCCAATGGGCGCTGTTCCTGCGTAACCACGACGAACTGACGCTGGAAATGGTTACAGACGTCGAACGCGACTATCTCTGGACCACCTATGCCAACGACCCGCGGGCCCGCATCAATGTCGGCATCCGCCGGCGCCTTGCGCCGCTGATGGACAACGACCGCCGCAAGATCGAGCTGATGAACTCGCTGTTGCTGTCGTTCCCGGGCACGCCGATCATCTATTACGGCGACGAGATCGGCATGGGCGACAACATCTATCTCGGCGACCGCAACGGCGTGCGCACGCCGATGCAGTGGAGCCCGGACCGCAATGGCGGCTTCTCCCGCGCCGATCCGGCCCGCCTCTATGCGCCGCCGATCATGGACCCGGTCTACGGCTACGAATCGGTGAACGTCGAGGCGCAATCGCGCAGCCTGTCCTCGCTGCTCAGCGCGACCAAGCGGCTGATTTCGGTACGCAAGTCGACGCTGGCCTTCGGCCGCGGCACCATGACCTTCATCCGCCCGTCCAATCGCGCCGTGCTCGCCTATGTCCGGCAGTATCGCGACGAGGTGATCCTCTGCGTCGCGAACCTCTCGCGCGCCGCGCAGGCGACCGAGCTCGACCTGTCGCCGTGGAAGGACCGCATTCCGCAAGAGATGCTCGGCCGCACCCGCTTCCCGGCGATCGGCGAGCTGCCCTACATGATCACGCTGGGTCCCTACGGCTTCTACTGGTTCCAGCTGCTGGAGCGCGACAAGTCCGAGCCGGTGATCCCGCGGGCGGTGCCGGAATTCGAGACGCTGGTGGTGCCGCTCAACTCGACCTGGGTCTCGCTGGCGCGCGAACGCGGCGTGTTCGAGCGCGACGTGCTGCCGGGATTTTTGTCGCGGACGCGGTGGTATCCCGAGCACAATCCGCGGCAGATCCGGCCCACGCTGACGTCGGCGATTCCGTTCTGCGACATCGGCGACAACCGGCCGTGGATCGCGTTCTTCGAAGCGGCACAATATGGCGTTGCGACGCGCTACGTGCTGCCGATGCAGATCGAATGGGTGCGCTTCGACCGCGAACGCTTCAATCCGAAAGCGCTCGCCGCCGTGCGCCAGGGCGCGCGCGAGGGCACGCTGCTCGATGTCGCGACCGACCAGATCTTCATCGGCCTGTTCCTGCGCAACCTGTCGCAGCACTTGGTCGTGGAGGAGAACAATCTGCGGCTGGAGTTCAAGCCGACCAGCTTGTTCTCCGAATACACCGTCAAGGAACCCGAGCGTATTCGTGCGATCGAACAGTCGAACAGCACCGCCCTGGTCGACAACCAATACGTTGCCAAGATCTATCGCCGGCTCGAAAGCGGCATCAATCCCGAGATCGAGATCGGCCGCTATCTGACCGAGGTTGCGCGCTTCACCAACACGCCGGCGCTGCTCGGCACGGCCGAATTGGTCGAAGGCGACCAGCGCAGCACGATCGGTGTCCTGCATGCCTATGTCGAGAACCAGGGCGACGGCTGGGCCGTGACCGCGGGCTTTCTCGACCGCTACGTGGATGAGCAGCGCCTGCTGCCGGCGGGCGAGACGTCGCCCGCAACCCCGGACCAGGCGCCCTATCTGCATCATCTGGCGCAGACCGGCCGACGGCTCGCCGAGTTGCATATCGCGCTCGCCGCCGCAAACACCGGCGATCTCGCCGCCGAGCCAATCAGCCCGGCACACGTCGAGCACTGGACGTCGAACCTCAAGACACGCGCCGAGCACGTTTTCGAGCGGCTGATCGAAAGCCGCGAGGGCTTGCGAGAAGCCGACCGGCCGCTGGTCGATCAGCTCGCCACGGCGCGCGCGGGTCTGTCGGACCGGCTAAATGCGCTATTGCCACCCGACATTCGCGGGTTGAACATCCGTCATCATGGCGACTTCCGCCTTGGGCAAACTTTGATCGTGAAGGACGATATCTTCATCATCGATTTCGACGGCGATCCGCGTCTGCCCCTGGCCGAGAAGCGGCGCAAGGCGCCGGCCGCGCGCGACGTCGCCGGCCTGATCCGCTCGATCGATCTGTCGGCCGCCGCGGCGCTCAACCGTGCATTCTCGGGCCCCTCCGACGAGCAGGAGCGGATCGCAGCTGCGCTCGGCGAGTGGCGCGAGCGCGCCACCTCGACGTTCCTGTCCGTGTACCGCGAGGCCGTGACCGATCGGCGGCTGTGGCCGGAAGACCCGCATTCCGCGGAAGGCCTGTTAAGGTTTTTCCTGCTTGATCAAGCGTTCGACGAAGTAGAATACGAGCTGTCCCACCGGCCCGAAGGGCTCCATGCGCCGCTGAGCGGACTGCTTCGCATTCTGTCCGATACCGAGAGCGAAGCCCATGCCTAAACTGCCCGCCGAGGCCTATGCGATCATCGAGGGCCGCCATTCCGATCCCTTCCACTATCTCGGGCTGCACCCCGAGGGTGGCAAGAGCGTGGTGCGCGCGTTTCTCCCCGAGGCCTCCAACGTCGAGGCGGTCGGCGAGCATGGCGAGGTGGCAAGGCTTGACCGCGTCCACGACGCCGGCCTGTTCATCGGCACCCTGCCCAACGGCTCCAGGCATTACCAATTGCGCGCGAAGTTCGGCGACAATGTCGTCGAGTTCGAGGACGCCTACCGCTTTCCGCCGATCCTGACCGACTTCGACCTCTATCTGCTCGGCGAAGGTACCCATCAGCGCCTCTACGACAAGCTCGGCGCGCATCCGACGACGCTCGAAGGCGTCGACGGCATCGGCTTTGTCGTGCTGGCGCCGAATGCGCGACGCGTCGCCGTGGTCGGCGATTTCAACTTCTGGGACGGACGGCGCCACCCGATGCGGGTGCGCGGCTCCGGCTACTGGGAGTTGTTCATCCCGCACGCCAAGGCCGGCGACCACTACAAGTTCGAGGTCGTCGGACCGCACGGCCATTTACTGCCGCTGAAATCCGACCCGATGGCGTTTGCGAGCGAGTTGCGTCCGAAGACAGCCTCTATCGTCTTCGACGAAGCGCATCTGCCGCGCCCCCGTCCGGCGCCGGACGGCATCAACGCATTATCGGCGCCGATGTCGATCTACGAGGTCCATCTCGGCTCGTGGCGGCGCAAGAACGGCGGCGAATGGCTCACCTACCGCGAGCTCGCCGAGCAGCTGCCGGCCTATGCCCGCGACATGGGCTTCACCCATCTCGAATTCCTGCCCGTAAGCGAGCATCCCTTCGACGGCTCATGGGGCTATCAGCCGACCGGCCTTTATGCGCCGACGAGCCGCTTCGGCACGCCGGAGGATTTTGCTGCGCTGGTCGATGCCTGCCACCGCGAAGGCGTCGGCGTGCTGCTCGACTGGGTGCCCGGTCACTTCCCCGACGATCCGCACGGGCTCGGCAGCTTCGACGGCACATCGCTCTACGAGCACGCCAACCCGCTGCAGGGCCGTCACCTCGACTGGGGTACGCTGATCTACAATTACGGCCGCACCGAAGTGACGAATTTTCTGGTGTCGAACGCGCTGTTCTGGCTCGAGCGCTACGCGATCGACGGCCTGCGCGTCGATGCGGTCGCCTCCATGCTGTATCTCGATTACAGCCGCCCGCCGGGCGCGTGGATTCCGAACCAGTATGGCGGGCGGGAAAACATCGAGGCGATCGCGTTCCTGCGGCGCTTCAACACCGAGCTGTTCGCCCGATTCCCGCAAGCAACCACCGCTGCCGAAGAATCCACCGCATGGCCGCAGGTCTCCCGTCCGGTCGAATTCGGCGGGCTTGGCTTCGGCTACAAGTGGAATATGGGCTGGATGCACGACACGCTGAACTACATCAGCAAGGATCCGATCCACCGCAAGCATCATCACGGCGAAATCCTGTTCGGTCTGCATTACGCGTTCTCGGAGAACTTTATCCTGCCGCTGTCGCATGACGAAGTCGTGCACGGCAAGCGCTCGATCCTAGGCCGGATGCCCGGCGACGAGTGGCAGCGCTTTGCGAACCTGCGGGCCTATTACAGCTTCATGTTCGGCCATCCCGGCAAGAAGCTGCTGTTCATGGGCGCGGAAATCGCGCAAAGCCGCGAGTGGAATCACGACCAGTCGCTCGACTGGCACCTGCTCGAATACAAGTACCATTCCGGCATTCAGGCGCTGATCCGCGACCTCAACCGGCTTTATCGCGCGGTGCCGGCGCTGCACCAGATGGATTGCGACCACGCCGGCTTCGAATGGCTGATCACGGATGATGCCAACCGCAACGTGTTTGCCTGGCTGCGCAAGGGTTTTGACGAGAACGCGCGCTGCCTGGTGATCGTCAACTTCTCACCCAACGTCTATCGCAACTACCGCGTTCGCGTGCCATTTGCCGGCAAGTGGAAAGAGGCGCTCAACTCCGATTCGGCCCATTATGGCGGCAGCAATGTCGGAAACATCGGCGAAGTTCATGCCGTCAATGGCAAGGCGCCCGAGCTTCGCCTCACCATTCCGCCGCTGGCCGCGATCTTCCTCGTTCCGGAAAGCTGACCGATGCGCCTGACTGCTGGATCGCCCGCACGCCTCGGCGCAAGCTGGGACGGACGCGGCACCAATTTCGCGCTGTTCTCCGCCAATGCGCAGAAGGTGGAGTTGTGCCTGTTCGACAGCCAGGGCCGCCGCGAGCTCGAACGCGTCGAATTGCCGGAGCGTACCGAAGACGTCTGGCACGGCTATCTCAACGACGTCTCGCCAGGCCAGCTCTACGGCTATCGCGTGCACGGCCCCTACGAGCCCGAGCACGGCCACCGTTTCAATGCCAACAAGCTGCTGCTCGATCCCTATGCCAAGCGGCTCGCCGGACGGCTGGTCTGGAGCGATGCGCATTTCGCCTACCGCACCGGCAGCGCGCGCGAGGATCTGTCGTTCGACCGGCGCGACAATGCCCGCGGCATGCCCAAAGCGGTCGTCGTCGACGAGACCTTCAACTGGGGCCGCCGCGAGATCCGCCCCCACATCGCGTGGGAGGACACCATCATCTACGAGGCCCACGTCAAGGGCTTGACGCAGAAGCGCCAAGACGTGCCGCCGAACCTGCGCGGCACCTATGGCGGCCTGTCGTCGCCCGCGATGATCGAACATCTGAAGAGGCTCGGCGTCACCACGATCGAGCTCCTGCCGATCCACAGCTTCGTCGACGATCGCATTCTTGTCGAGAAGAAGCTCTCCAATTATTGGGGCTACAACACGTTGTCCTTCTTCGCGCCGGAGCAGCGCTATGCCCAGGACAATGCCCTGGATTCCTTCCGCACCACCGTGGCGCGCCTGCACGATGCCGGCATCGAGGTGATGCTGGACGTCGTCTACAACCACACCGCCGAAGGCAATCACCTTGGTCCGACGCTGTGCTATCGCGGCATCGACAACGCCTCCTATTACTGGCTGAACCGCGAGAATCCGCGCTACTACGACGATTTCACCGGCTGCGGCTCGTCGGTCAACCTCACCCATCCGCGCGTGCTCCAGGTGGTGATGGATTCGCTGCGCTACTGGGTCGAGGTCTGCCACGTCGACGGCTTTCGTTTCGACCTCGCCACCACGCTTGCGCGCGGGCCGAGCGGTTTTGATCGCGGCAGCTCGTTCCTGACCGCGGTCCGGCAGGATCCTGTGCTCGCCACAGTCAAGCTGGTCGCCGAACCCTGGGACCTCGGCCTCGGCGGCTACCAGGTCGGCGCGTTTCCCTCGCAATGGTCGGAATGGAACGATCGCTATCGCAGCGCCATGCGGCGCTACTGGAGCGGCGAAGGCAGCCTGATCGGCGACATCTCCAGCCGCATGACCGCGTCCTCCGATCTGTTCAACCACGACGGACGGCGGCCGCGCGCCAGCATCAACCACATCACCGTGCACGACGGTTTCACCCTCGCCGACCTCTTCAGCTACAACGAGAAGCACAACGAGGCCAATGGCGAGGACAACCGCGACGGCTCCAACGACAACCACAGCAACAATTGCGGTGTCGAGGGCCCGACCGACGATCCGGAAATCCTCAGCCTGCGCCGGCAGCTTCGCAAGAACGTGCTGGCCTGCCTGATGCTGGCGCAGGGCATTCCCCTGATCCTCGCAGGCGACGAGGTCGGCAACTCGCAATCCGGCAACAACAACGCCTATTGCCAGGATAACGAGGTGGGCTGGGTGGGCTGGGACAATCTCGGCAAGGACGGCGACGATATGACCGATTTCGTCGCTCATCTTGCCGACATCCGCCGCCGGTTCTCGCAACTCCGCAGCTACCGCTGGCTCGACGGCCGCCCCGCAGATGGCGCCGCCTATGGCGTGTTGTGGCTGACGCCGGCCGGTGACGAAATGACGGAAAGCGATTGGAAATTTCCGGAAGGAAGGTTCCTCTCCTATGTGATGGGGCCGATGGAACCGGGTGGGGCTGCGATCTTTATCATCCTGAACGCCGCCCCCGAAGAGATCGCATTCAAATTGCCCAACATGACTGGATACAAGAGCTGGCAGCAGATCCTCAACACGACCGAGGCCAAGCTGAACACGATCGACTTTCAGCCCGGGAGCGACAGCAAGGCGCCGCCGCGCTCCGTGCTCGCCTTTGCGGGCGCGCTATGAGGCCATCCTTCGGCGCCAGGCCGACGAAGGAAGGTGTATCGTTCCGGCTATGGGCCCCGGGCGCAAGACGTGTCGATCTTCTGCTCGACAGAAGGCACGCGATGCAGCGCCGGCAGGATGGCTGGTACGTGGCTGACATTTCCGGCCTGACCGCCGGCAGCGCCTACAAGTTCAGAATCGACGACGAAATCGACGTGCCCGATCCCGCCTCGGCGTTCCAGCCCGAGGACGTGTTCGGTCCGAGCGAGGTGGTCGATCATGACGCGTTTGCGTGGCGAGCGCGCGATTGGCGCGGCCGTCCCTGGGAAGAGACGGTGCTGATCGAGACTCATGTCGGCACGTTTACGGCGGAGGGCACTTACCGTGCCATGATCGCCAGGCTCGATCATCTCGTTGCGACCGGCATCACCGCCCTGGAATTGATGCCGCTTGCGGATTTCGCGGGCGGGCGCGGCTGGGGCTATGACGGCGTGCTGTGGTATGCTCCCGACCACGCCTATGGCCGTCCGGAAGACCTGAAGACGCTGATCGACGAAGCGCATCTGCGCGGGCTGATGGTGTTTCTCGACGTGGTGTACAATCATTTCGGCCCCGAAGGAAATTACCTCGGCCGCTACGCCCCGACCTTCTTCACCGACGCCCACACACCGTGGGGCAGCGCGATCGACTATCGGCTGCCGCAGGTGCGCGCGTTTGCGGTCGAGAACGCTCTGTCCTGGCTTACCGACTACCGCTTCGACGGCCTGCGGCTTGACGCCGCCAACCATATCATGGCGATCCCCGGCGAGCAGTCGATGCTGCAGGATCTGAGCGTCGCCACCGGCGAACTCGTCAAGGCGACCGGACGGCACATCCATCTGGTGCTGGAGAACGGCGACAATCGCGCAAGCCTGCTCGATGCAGCGCAGGATCCGCCGAACGGCAAATATCGTGCGCAGTGGAACGACGACTACCATCACGTCTGGCACGTGATGCTGACAGGCGAGCTCGCCGGCTACTATGCCGATTACCAGACGCCGCGCATGGATCTCGCGCGTGCGCTGGCGTCCGGCTTGGTCTACCAGGGCGAAATCTCGGAATTCTGGGGCAAGAAGCCGCGTGGCGAGCCGAGCGGCGAGCTGCCGCCGGCCACCTTTGTCAATTTCCTCCAGAACCACGACCAGATCGGCAACCGCCCGCTGGGCGACCGGCTTGAAAGCCTGGCATCGCCGCAGCAGATCGAGGCTGCGCTGGCGGTGACGCTTCTGGCTCCCATGATACCAATGCTGTTCATGGGCGAGGAATGGGGCTCGACAGCGCCCTTCCCGTTCTTCTGCGACTTCCAGGGCGGGCTCGCCGATGCCGTGCGCAAGGGCCGCCGGCAGGAATATGCTTGGGCCTATGAGAAATACGGCGACGAGGTGCCCGACCCACTCGACTCCGCGACGCTGCAGTCGGCCGTACTCGACTGGACCGGCCACACGGCAGAGCAGGATGCACGGCTCGCTCTGGTGCGAGACCTGCTCACGCTCCGTCGCAAGGAAATCGCGCCGCGGCTGAAGGGCGCGACCTTCGGCGATGCCGAGGCCGCCGACAACGGCTTGCTCACGGCGCATTGGCGCATGGGCGACGGAACGATGCTGCGCCTGACCGTCAATTTGTCCGATCGGGAGATCGCACATTCCAGCAATAACGCGGGCACGCCGATCTGGGGCGGCGCGGCCGGCGACCGGCTTCCACCCTGGTCGGTGGTCTGGCGTCTCGGAGGTTAGCATGCCTCCCGCCATTCCCCTTGCAACCTATCGCCTCCAACTCACCGCGGATTTCGATTTCGACAAAGCCGCTGCGGTGGTGCCTTACCTGAAGGAGCTGGGGATCACGCATCTCTATACCTCGCCGGTGATGAAGGCCCGCAAGGGCTCGACGCACGGTTACGACACCGTCGATCACAGCCAGTTCAATCCCGAGCTCGGCGGCGAGGCCGGCTTCGCGCGGCTGAGCGCGACCCTGGCCACGCACGATCTCGGCCTCATCATCGATTTCGTGCCCAATCATGTCGGCGTGCATTTTGCCGACAATCCGTGGTGGCTGGACGTGCTGGAATGGGGACCAACTTCGCCGCACGCAGTCGCCTTCGATATCGACTGGGACCTGCTGCCCCACCGCGCCCGCGGCGGCGTGCTGCTGCCGATCCTCGGCTCGTCCTATGGCGACGCGCTCGAGCGCGGTGAGATCGAATTGCGCTACGATTCCGATGATGGCAGTTTTTCCGCCTGGTATTACGAGCATCGCCTGCCGATCGCGCCGGAGCGCTATGGCGAGGTGCTGCGGATGATCGTGAAGGACGCTGACGCCGCCGAGACGGAAGCCGGCCAGCGCATGCTCGCGCTTGCAGCGCGCTACACGGGACTGCGTCGTCCCAATCGCAAGGAAGCTCCCGCCTTCAAGAGCGAGCTCAGAGAGATCGCGGGAGGTGCCGATATCATCGCCCGCGGCCTTGGCGCCTATCGCGCGGCAAAGGACCGCCCGGCGCCGACCCTGGCGCTGCATCATCTGCTGGAGCGTCAGCACTACAAGCTCGGCCACTGGCGGCTTGCCTCCAGCGACATCAATTATCGCCGCTTCTTCGACGTCAACGGGCTCGCCGGGTTGCGTGTCGAGGATCCCGGTACGTTCGCGGCCACCCACAGGCTTGTGAAGCAATTGGTCGCCGACGGAAAGTTGCAGGGCATTCGCCTCGACCACATCGACGGCCTGCGCGACCCCGCACAATATTGCCAGCGGCTGCGCCGGCTGGTGCGCGACGCGCAAGGCCCGACCAAGCCATTCTATACCATCATCGAGAAGATCCTCTGCGAGCACGAGCGCCTGCCGCACTTTGCCGGCGTTCATGGCACCACCGGCTATGAGTGGATGAACATCATCACCCACGTGCTAGTCGACCCGAAGGGACTGGAAGCACTGGACGAGACCTGGCGGCAGGTCAGCAACCGGCCGCCGCGGCTTGCGCCTTACGTCAAGGACGCCAAGCGGCGCGTGCTGGAGACACTGCTGACCAGCGAATTCACCGTGCTGACGCGGCTGCTCGCGCGCATCGCCAACGGCCACTACTCCACCCGCGACTTCTCGGCCGACAGCCTGCGGCAGGCGCTCGAACTCTACGTGCTGCATTTCCCGGTCTATCGCACTTATCTCACCACCAGCGCACCGACGGCGCACGATCGCAAGCTGATCGACGAGACAATCGCGCGTGCACGCGCAGAGTGGTTCGCTGCGGACGATGGTATTTTCGACTTCCTGCGCGATGCCCTCACCATGGACCTGCTCAAGCCCGGCCGTCCCCCGCACAGCGCCCCGCGCGTGCGCCGCTTCGCGCTGAAGGTGCAGCAGTTCACCGGACCGCTGATGGCGAAGTCGCTGGAGGACACTGCCTTCTATCAGTTCCACCGGCTGCTCGCCCTGAATGAGGTCGGCGGCGATCCTGCGAGCGCGGGACTTGCGATTCCCACCTTCCACGACGCCATGCAGGCCCGCGCCAGGGAATGGCCGCGCGGCCTGACCGCAACCGCGACCCACGACACCAAGCGCGGCGAGGACGCCCGCGCACGGATCGCCGCGCTCAGCGAGATTCCCGGCGAATGGACCAGCGCGGTATCTCGCTGGAAGGTGTTGAACGCACCGCACCTTGCGCTGCGCGGCAATCTGCGCGCACCATCGGCGACGTTCGAGTACATGCTTTACCAGACCCTGCTCGGCGCGTGGCCGCTTGAGGGACCCGACGCCGGGTTCGTCGAGCGCATCCAGGCTTACGGGCTCAAGGCCGCGCGCGAAGGCAAGGAGGAAACGAGTTGGCTCAATCCGCATGAGGCCTACGAGGCGGGCATAAGGGATTTCGTCGCCAAGGTCCTCGATCCTGCGCAGTCGGGCGAATTCCTGGAGGCGCTGCAAATCTTGGCGCGCCGCGTCGCGCTGCTCGGTGCGTTGAACTCGCTGAGCCAGCTCACCCTCAAGGCGACGCTGCCGGGCGTTCCGGACTTCTACCAGGGCACCGAATCCTGGGATCTGTCGTTGGTCGATCCCGACAATCGCCGCCCGGTGGATTTTGCCGCCCGGCGCGCGGCGCTGGCATCGCTGGAAGCTCCGGACTGGTCCGGCCTGATCAAGGCATGGCCGGATGGCCGGCTCAAGCTGGCTTGGACGCGGCACCTCCTCAAGCTGCGCAACGAACTCGCCGAAATCTTCACGCAGGGCGACTACCAGCCGCTGGAGGTGCGCGGCGCGCATGCCGACCACGTCATCGCCTTCGCCCGCCGGCGCGGCCGCGCCGCGGCGATCGTCGTGGCGGGGCGCCAGTTTGCGCCGTTCACGCAAGCAGGCCGGGAATGGCCGGTGCTCGAGCAATTTGACGCAACTATCGATATCACGGGCCATGCGGCGAGAGGGCTCGCCGGCAATGAATTGCCGATTGTGCAGGCCCTTCGCGATTTTCCTGCCGTTGTCATCGCGGCGCGCACGACAGGCGCCGCAAAGGCTACACGACAGCGCGCCCGCCACTGAACACTACTGCGGGGAGTTTTGTTGAATCGATGCGCGCGGCGGAGCTGGAATCACCTCTCCCGTAGGGAGAAGTCGGAGCGCATCGAAAGATGCGATCCGGGTGAGGGGTTACAGTCTCACTGGATGCCGCAGCCCCTCACCCGGATTGCACTGGACGATGCTTCGCATCGCCAGGCGCAATCCGACCTCTCCCCGCTGGGGAGAGGTGAACTGCACACCGAAGCTAATTTCATAATGCTCTATTTCCCACCGTCCTTCGTCAGCAGCAATTGCCCGCGCTTGCGGATTGTGGCCTGCGCCATTTCGGCGAAACGCTGCAACAGCCACGGCAGCACCACCTCGACCCGGACGCTATCGTCGCCGACGTCGACCTGTCCGGTCGCGGTCTGTCCAAGCGCGCGGATGCGGAAATTCATCGTGTCGCCGCTCCAGCGCTCCTCCTCGACCTGCATCACCGGAATACTGGCTGCGGCACGGCCCAGGCCGCTCTTGAGCCGGCGCACCGCTTCTTCGCGGCCGAGACGATGGGGAATTGAAACGACGAGCGGTGCGGACATGATCCTGCCCCGTGTTGATTGATCCTCAACTCATTATGTCGGCCGCGCAGGCAAAGGTTCCATGCGCTTCGCCCTGTGGAACTTTCAAACCTGCAGCAAGTTGCCGTGAGCACAACGGACAAACACAACCCTTTCCGCAAAAGGGCTGGAGGAGATTCGCATGTCTATTGGTACAATTATTCTGATCATTCTGGTCATCGCCCTGCTCGGCGGCTTCAGCGGCATCGGCGGCGGACCGTTCTACGGCACCGGCTATTACGGCGGCGGCGGCCTCGGCCTCGTGATCATCATCCTGCTGATCCTGCTTCTGCTCGGACGGATCTAGCCAACCCGTACGGTGGGTCAACCGCAAGGCGTAACCCACCTCGTTTTTGCCTGCAGAAACAGACAGCAGTGGGTTACGCTTCGCCACCCTACTTCAGTTGTTTCGCTTTGGCCGCGAGCTTCTTCATCGCCGATTTGACCGGCGCGGCCGCATCGTCATAGCCCTCCCACGCCTTCGAGCGCGCCAGCAATCCCGGCACGGTCCGTAATGTGTATCGTTTCGGATCGAGATCGCCCTTCACCTGCGTCCACGTGACAGGCATCGACACAGTCGCCGCGTCGCGCGCACGGGGCGAGAGCGCCGCCACCGCCGTCGACATCCGATCATTGCGCAAATAGTCGAGGAAGATTTTTCCGTTGCGCAGCTTCTTCGACATGTTGAGCAGATAGCGCTCGGGATCGTCATCGGCCATCCATTGGCAGACGCCTTGCGCAAACGCCTTGGCTTCCTTCCAGCTGACCTTGTCGCGCGCGCCGTAGAGCAGCGGCACCACGACGTGCAAGCCCTTGCCGCCGGTGGTTTTACAAAAGCTGTCCATCCCAAGATCGGTCAGCCGCTGCCGCATCTCCTTAGCCGCTTCGACCACGCCGGCAAATTCCACATCCGGCGCGGGATCGAGGTCAAACACCAGCCGGCCCGGCGTGTCATAGGCGTAAGGCGCACAGTTCCAGGGGTGCAGCTCCACGCCGCCGATCTGCGCCACGGCCGCAAGCCCCTCGACGCGGTCGATCTGCAGATAGGGCTTACGGTCGCCGGAGACCCTTGCGAGCTCCAGAAGATTCGACGTCCCCTGCATCGCGTGGCGCTGGAAGAAGCACTCGCCCTTGATGCCATCAGGCGCGCGGATCAGGGAGCAGGGCCGCCCCTTGAGATGAACGATCATCCATCCCCCGACGGCTTCGAGATAGCGCGCCAGATCCAGCTTGGTGACCGGCTCGCCATCACCGCCGCCGGGCCAGAGCTCCTTGTCCGGCTTGGAGATGACGACACCCATCACCTCGGCATTTTGGCCGTTCTGTTTCGGGCGCCCTGCGGACTTCGCCTTCGCGCGCGACTTCGTCCGGGTGTCGGTGTAAGGCTCGGCCAGCTCGGTATCGACGGGCGTTTCCGCCTCGACCTCCTCGGCCGGCTTGTCCTGCCGCAGCCCCTTGAAGGCAGCTTGGCGAACGTTGCCGTCGGCGGTGAAGCCGGCGAACTCGATCTCCGCGACGAGCTCCGGCTTCAGCCAGTGCATCTCGCGGGTTTTCTTTGGCGCATTCTTACCGCCGAATGGGCTTTGCTTGGCTTCTGCCGCCTTCAACAGCGGCATGATGCGCTTCACCTTTTCGGCGCCGAAGCCGGTACCGACCATGCCGACAAACGCGAGGTGATCGCCGCGATGCACGCCAGCCATCAACGAGCGGAATTTGCCGTTGGTGGTTTTCCAGCCGCCGATCACGACTTCATGGCCGGCCCGGCATTTTGCCTTGGTCCAGCTTTCGGTCCGGCCGGAGCGATAGGGTGCGTCGAGCTTCTTGGACACGACCCCTTCCAGCTCGAGCTTGCAGGCCGATCGCAGCACCGCATCGCCACCGCTCTCGAAATGCTCGACATAGCGTGTCTGGCTCGATTTCCGCTTGCGTGCTTCCAGGAATTCCTTGAGACGCGCCTTGCGCTCGCCGAGCGGCAGGCGGCGGCAGTCGAGACCTTCGACAAAGAGAAGGTCAAAGGCGAAGAAGATGAGGTCTTCGGTCCTGCCATCGGACAACGCCGCCTGGAGCGAGGAGAAGTTTGGCGCGCCGTTATGGTCGAGCGCGACGATCTCGCCGTCGATCATCATATCCGGCAGCGCGCCCGCTTCCTTCACAATCGAGGCGAACTTGTCGGTCCAATCGAGGCCCTTGCGGGTCTTCAGCGTCGCCTTGCCGTCCTCGACGCGAAGCTGAACACGGTAGCCATCGAACTTGATCTCGTGGCACCAGCCTTCGCCGGGTGGCGGGCGTTCGACCGACGTGCAGAGCTGCGGCGCCACGAAGTCCGGCATCTCCGAGACTTTCTTGGCGGTCGCCGCCCTCTTGGCCGCCTCCGTTGCTTTCCTGCCGCCCTTCAGCGCCGTGCGTGGTGCCGGCTTGACGGTGCGCCCCTTCGGCTCCTCGGCGCGGTCGGACTGCCAGATCGCATTGGCCTTGCCCTTGCTGCCAGTCGCCACCATGAAGGGCTTTGGCGCACGCCCCTTGCCCTCGGCGATCTGCTCCATCGCGCGGCCGGAGGCGACCGACTTGTCTTCATCGAGAATGGTGTTGTCCTTACCCTCTTGCGCATACTCGTCGCGATGCTTGATCAGCAGCCAGTTGGTGCGCTTGCCGCCGCTGCGGTCGTTGCGCATCCGCACCAGCACCCAGCTGCCATGCAGCTTGTCGCCGTGCAGCGTGAACTTCAGGTCGCCCTTCTTGAAGCCGCGTTCGGGATCCTCCGCCTCCCAATAACCGCGGTCCCACAGCATCACCGTGCCGCCGCCATACTGGCCTTCCGGAATGGTGCCTTCGAAATCGCCGTAGTCGAGCGGGTGGTCTTCGACCTCTACGGCCAGCCGCTTGTCGTGCGGATCGAGCGACGGTCCTTTCGTCACCGCCCAGGACTTGAAGACGCCGTCGAACTCCAGACGAAAATCGTAATGGAGCCGCGTCGCATCGTGCTTTTGAATCACGAATCGCCGCTGCTTCGACGGCGCCACCGCCGTCGCCCCGGAGGGCTCGGGCGTGATCTCGAAGTCCCGCTTCTTGCGATAGGTGGAGAGGTTTCTCAGCACGATTGGTCCTGCATTCTTGCGCGCGCGTACTCAAGCCTACCATGGCCAAAGTCCGACCCGGAACCAAAACCCCCAACCTGGGTTGGAGTTCCGAAACGCCTTGAAAACGCTGGAGAATGGAATGGCTCCCCGCGCCTATTGGAAAGGGACGCTGAAGCTCTCGCTGGTGGGCTGTCCGGTGGTGCTCTATCCGGCCGCGACCGCGGCCGAGAAGACCCGGTTTCACCTGATCAACCGCGAAACCGGGAACCGGCTGAAGCAGCAGATGATCGATTCCGAGACCGGCGACGTCGTCGAGAGCGAACAGAAGGGGCGCGGCTACGAGTTGCGCAAGGGCAAATATGTCGAGATCGGACCGGAGGAACTCGAGGCGGTCCAGATCGAAAGCAATCACACCATCGACATCGAGAGCTTCGTGCCGCGCGAGGAGATCGACAAGCGTTACCTCAACCATCCCTACTATATCGCGCCCGACGGCAAGGCCGCGGTCGACGCCTTTGCGGTGATCCGCGACTCCATGAAGGATCAGGACCGCGTCGCACTCGCCAAGATTGTGCTCACCAACCGCGAGCATGTCATGGCGATCGAACCGCTCGGCAAGGGCCTGCTCGGTACCACGCTGCGCTATCCCTACGAGCTGCGCGACGAGGACCAGTTCTTCGACGACATCAAGAACCCGAAGATCACCAAGGACATGGTCGATCTCGCCAGCCACATCCTCCACACCAAGGCCGCGCATTTCGACCCAGGCAAATTCAAGGACGAGTATGAGGATGCGCTGAAGGCGCTGGTGAAGCGGAAGGCCAGCGGCAAGAAGATCCAGCTTCCGGAGCCCGAGGAGCGGCCGAGCAACGTCGTCAGCCTGATGGATGCGCTGAAGCAGAGCTTGAAGCGACGCGGCGGAGGAAAGTCCGCCAAGTCCCATGCACGCCGGGCGACCGGGCGGCAACGAGCTGCGAAGAAGGCGCACCGTTCGACGGCGCGGCACCGCAAGGCGAGTTGATTTGCGCCGTCATTGCGAGGGAAGCGGTCGCGGTAGGGACGCTCATTGCTGAGCGCCCCCCGCACAGATCCGTACGTGCGGCTTTCCCGCATACGGCTCCCACCTCGGGTGAGTGACGGCGAAGCGTGCTCGCGGCCAAGGATGACGGATGTTGGGCCTGGGGAGGCAGTCACAGGCGAGGCGACTGATCGTCTCCCACCTCATGCCATCGGTCTGGCTGCGGCGCCGGAGCGTGCGCGGCAGATGCCGGGTTCTATTCCGCCAGGAATGAAGCCGCGGCGAAGGCGAGCGGCGTCAAGCGCGTCTGCATCCCCAATCGTTCCACCAAGAGCGTCGCCCGCAAGCGCGAGCAGAAGAAGCGTTGGTTCCGCAACGGCCGGAAATGGCGGACCGGATGCGAGGGGCGCATCAGCGTCGCCAAACGGCGGCACGGGCTCGATCGCTGCCGCTACAAAGGCAGCGCCGGAATCAAGCGCTGGGTCGGGCTCGGCGTTGTCGCCGACAACCTCATCAGCATCGGTCGCGTGATGGAACAGCAGTCACTCCAAAAGTAGTCTACTTCCAGCGCAATCTTGGCCTCACATCGCCCCGCCGCCCCCCGCCGGGGCTTCTTATTGTCTGCATGGTTGACCGCGCCCATCAGAACCGCGATTTTTGCGCCGGAAAGTAGCTAGTCCCCCGCCTTCAGCCGATACCCGATCCCCGTCTCGGTCAGCACATATTGCGGCCGTTCCGGATCGGCTTCGATCTTCTGGCGGAGCTGGCGGACATAGACGCGAAGATATTGCGCGTCGGTCAGCTCGTCCCAAAGCTCCCTAAGCAGGAAGCGATGGGTCAGCACCTTGCCGGCGTGCTGCACCAGCACGCGCAGGAGGTCATATTCCTTCGGCGACAGTTTTACCTCGCGCTCACCAACCTTGACGATCCGGCGCACCAGATCGACCGACAAATCGCCGCTGCGGAACACCGGACGCTCGCCCTGGACCTGGAGCTGGTGCCGCAGCGCGGCGCGCAAGCGCGCCAAGAGCTCGTCCATGCCGAACGGTTTGGTCAGATAATCGTCGGCGCCGAGATCGAGCGCCTGTACCTTGCCGGCTTCGTCGCCGCGGCTCGACAGCACCACGATCGGCACGGCTTCGTTGTGGGCGCGAATGGTGCGAAGCAGCTCATGACCCCCGATATCGGGCAGACCGAGATCGAGGATGATCAGCGCCGGCTCTTCAACGAGCTTTTCCAGCGCGATCTTGCCGTTCGACGCCTCCAGGATCTCATAACCCTGCGTCGTCAGCCCCATCCGCAGCAGCTTGCGGATCGGTGGCTCGTCGTCGATGACCAGAACCTTGATCGGAGCAGCACTCATGCGGCGGTATCCAATGCCTGGGTTTGCGCCGGAACGGGCAGACGGATGGTCAAAACCGCGCCGCTCCGGTCGCTGCGATTGGCAGCCGAGATCGTGCCCCGCATCGCCTCGACGAAGCCGCGGGAGATAGCGAGCCCGAGTCCGGTGCCGGGACGGACATGGTCGCCCTTCTGCGCGCGATAGAACTTGTCGAACACGCTCTCGAGTTCCTCAGGCGGAATGCCGTCGCCTTCGTCGGCAACCTGGAGCACCACGTGATCGCTGTCGCGTTGGCTCTTGATCGAGACCGTGGTGTCAGGCAGCGAATATTTGGCGGCATTATCGAGCAGGTTGAACAGGACCTGCTCGAACAGCACTGCGTCGAGCTGAAGCATCGGCAGATCGGCGGCCAGCACCAGGTCCACCTTGTGCGCGGTCAGGATCTTGCTTGCGCGCCGGAGCGCGCTGCCGACGATCTCGCCGAGATCGTGCAGCGCTGTGTTGGGTACGATCGCGCCGGATTCGAGCTTGGTCATGTCGAGCAGATTGGCGATGAAGCGGTTGAGCCGCTCGGACTCGTCGATGACGGTGGCGAGCAGGTCGCGCTTCTCGGTATCGGACAGCGCGCCGGCGAGATCGCGCATGGTCGAGGCGGCGCCGAGCACCGAAGCGAGCGGCGTCTTCAAATCGTGCGAGATCGAAGTCAGCAGCGCCGAGCGCAGCCGCTCGGACTCGACGGTACGCTTGACGCGGTCCATGTCCTCGACCAGCAGCACGCGCTCGATCGCAAGCGCCCCCTGGTCGACCAGCGCGTCGAGCAGCCGGCGCTGATCCGGCGTCAACAGCGGACCGGTACGGTCGTTGTCGATACCGATGACGCCGATCGGGCCGCGCCCGGTGCGCATCGGCAGGAACAGGCGTTTTGCACCCGGCAGCGTATCCGAGCCGCGGCCGGCCGGCCGATCGTTGCTCCAGGCCCAGTTGGCGGCAGCAAGGTCGGCCTGGTCGAGCTGGTCCTCCGGGGGATAGCCGGATTTAACGGTCAGAAGCCCCTCTTCCGGGAGCAGCAGCACCACGCGAACTCTGAGCATCAGCGCGGTCTGATAGGCGGCCGCCCACAGCACGTCGTCCAGCGTTCCAGTACCGGCGAGCTTGCGGCTGAACGCATAGAGCTGCTCGGTCGTCCTGATGCGGCCGATCGCAGTGTCAGCCTGGGTCCGCACCCGCCCCGCTACATTCGACACCACGAACGCGATCAGCATGAAGAAGAAGAACGCCGCGACGTTGGTGGGATCGGTGATGGTGAAGGTATAGACCGGCGGCAGGAAGAAGAAGTTATAGGCCAGCGACGCCGCGATGCTCGCAAGCAAGGACGGCCACAAGCCATAGCGGACAGCCACGGCAACCACGGCGGTCAGGAACATCAGGTCGACGTTCTCGACGCCGAAATACGGCTTGATGATCATCGCTGCGGCAAGGCCGAGTGCGGTGATCCCGAGCGCCTTCAGATAAGGCAGCGCATCGAACGGCTCGGAACGTGCCGCGGTCTGTACCGCCGTCTTCGGCGCCGGCTCGCTCGTGAGTTCGTCGCCGGCGATGACGTGAACGCTGATATTGCCGGCGCGGCGCACCAGATCATGCACGACGGAACCGCGCGTCATCTCGAACCATCGCGAGCGGCTCGACTTGCCGATCACGATCTGGGTGACGTTGTTGCCTTGCGCGAAATTTACGACGTCGTCGGCGATGCGGCGGCCGACGGCAGGAATAGTCAGCGCCTCGCCGCCCAGGGACTCCGCAAGCCGCAGCGTATCGGCAAGCCGGTCGCGCTCCTCCTCGGAGAGCTGCAGCGAGCGCCGCGTCTCGATCGAGATCGCGGTAAATGGCGCATGCAGGCGGTCGGCCAGCCGCTTGGTGTAGCGAACCAGCCCGGCCGCGCGCGGATCCTCGCTGACGCAGACGAGGATACGTTCACCCGCCGCCCACGGACCGGCGATGGCGTTCGCCTGCATGTGGGTGAGGAGCTGCTCGTCGACCCGCTCGGCCGTGCGCCGCAGCGCCAGCTCGCGCAGCGCGGTGAGATTGCCTGGCGAGAAATAATGCTCAAGCGCCCGCTCGGCCTGCCTGGGCACATAGACCTTGCCCTCCCTCAGCCGCTGGATCAGGTCATCCGGCGTGAGGTCGATCAGCTCTATCGCATCGGCGCGGTCGAACACAGAATCCGGCACGGTCTCGCGTACCCGGACATGGGTGATCTGGGCGACGACGTCGTTCAGGCTTTCGATGTGCTGGATGTTGACGGCAGTATAAACGTCGATGCCGTGGGACAGCAGCTCCTCGACATCGAGATAGCGTTTTGGGTGACGGCTGCCGGCCGCGTTGGTGTGGGCGAGCTCGTCGACCAGCGCGATTCCAGGCCGCCGCGCGATCACGGTGTCAAGGTCCATCTCCTCGACGACCTGACCACGGTAGTCGAGCGTCTTGCGCGGGATCACCTCGAGGTCGCGCACCAGCGCCTCGGTCTCGGCCCGGCCGTGGGTCTCGACGAAGCCGACCACGACGTCGATGCCGGCCTTGCGCTTGGCTTGGGCGCTTTGCAGCATCTCGTAGGTCTTGCCGACGCCAGGGGCGGCGCCGACGAAGATCTTGAGCTTGCCGCTCGCGCTCTCCTCCCGGCGCGCCGCTTCCAGCAGCGCTTCAGGCGAAGGACGTTGTTCGGGATCGCGGCGCTCTCGGACCATCAGACCAATATAATCATCCGCGCGTGCTCAGCCTAGACTACTTCGCGGCGCGATCGAGCGCGAGATTTAGCGCCAATACGTTAACGCGGGGCTCGCCGATCAGGCCGAGCAGACGGCCCTGGGTGCTGGAGGCCACGAGTTGCTTGACCTGGTCCTCCGGCATATTCCGCGCCTTCGCCACACGCGGCACCTGGAATTGCGCCGCGTCCGGCGAGATATCCGGATCGAGGCCGCTGGCCGAGGTGGTCACCAAATCGACCGGCACGGCGGCATTCGGATTCTCGCTCTTGAGCTTGTCCACATCTTCGTTCAGCCGGTCGGCCAGCGCCTTACTGGTCGGGCCGAGATTGGAGCCACCCGAATTGGCAGCGTTGTAGGGCGCCGAGACCGTCTTGGTCGAATCATTGGGGTCTGGCGCGAGCGTCGCCGAGGGGCGGCCGTGGAAATATTTGTCGTCCTTGAATTCCTGCCCGATCAGGGCGGAGCCGACCACCTTGCCGTCCCGCTCGATCAAGCTGCCCTGCGCCTGCACGGGGAAGATCGCGCCGGCGATAGCAGTCATCGCTAGCGGATAGGCAAGGCCGGTGATGGCGGTGAGCAGCAGCAGCAGGACGATGGCGGGGCGGATTTCTCTGAGCATAATACGTCTCCTGTTTCTATCGTCATTGCGAGGAGCGAAGCGACGAAGCAATCCAAGCTCTCGGCCATGGAGGCAGTTCTGGATTGCTTCGCTTCGCTCGCAATGACGGCGTTAAGCCAGGTGGAAGGCAACAACGACGAGGTCGATCGCCTTGATGCCGATGAAGGGAATGACGATCCCACCGAGGCCGTAGATCAGCAGGTTGCGCCGAAGCAGCGCGCCGGCACCGACCGCGCGGTAGGCGACGCCCTTCAGCGCGAGCGGGATCAGCGCGATGATGATCAGCGCGTTGAAGATGATGGCCGACAGGATGGCGCTCTGCGGGCTCGACAGGTTCATGACGTTGAGCACGTTGAGCTGCGGGTAAAACGCCAGAAACATCGCCGGAATGATCGCAAAATACTTCGCAACGTCGTTGGCGATCGAGAACGTCGTCAGCGCGCCGCGCGTCATCAGGAGCTGCTTGCCGATCTCGACCACCTCGATCAGCTTGGTCGGGTTGGAATCGAGGTCGACCATGTTGCCGGCCTCGCGCGCGGCCTGGGTGCCGGTGTTCATGGCGACACCGACATCGGCCTGCGCGAGCGCCGGCGCGTCGTTGGTGCCGTCACCGCACATGGCGACCAGCTTGCCCTTGGCTTGCTCGTCGCGGATCAGCTTGAGCTTGTCTTCAGGCGTTGCCTGCGCCAGGAAGTCGTCGACGCCGGCTTCCGCGGCGATTGCGGCGGCCGTCATCGGGTTGTCGCCGGTGATCATGATGGTGCGGATGCCCATGCGGCGAAGCTCGGCGAAGCGCTCGCGGATGCCGCCCTTGACGATGTCCTTGAGCTGGATGACGCCGAGCAGCTTGCCGTCCCTGGCCACCGCCAGCGGTGTGCCGCCGGCCTTGGCGATCTCATCGGCGATCGTCTGCACCTCCCGGCCGATATCCGAAAGCAGCGCAGGCTGGATCGCGCGGGCCGTGTTGCCTGAGGCTACCGCCAGCGGCGTACCGCCACCGACATAGCTGAGCATGGCATCGACCGCGCCCTTGCGCACCGACGAGCCGCCGGCGTCGACGCCGCTCATGCGGGTCTGCGCCGTGAACGGGATGAAAGTGGCGCCAAGCTCGGCCATGTCGCGACCGCGGATGCCGTACTTCTCCTTCGCCAGCACGACGATGGAGCGGCCTTCCGGCGTCTCGTCGGCGAGCGAGGCAAGCTGGGCCGCATCGGCGAGTTCCTGCTCGGTGACGCCGCGAACCGGGCGGAAGGAGGTTGCCTGGCGGTTGCCGAGCGTGATCGTTCCGGTCTTGTCGAGCAGCAGCGTGTCGACGTCGCCGGCGGCCTCGACCGCGCGTCCGGACATCGCCAGCACGTTGAAGCGCACCAAGCGGTCCATGCCGGCAATGCCGATCGCCGAGAGCAGCGCGCCGATGGTGGTCGGGATCAGCGTCACGAACAGTGCGACCAGCACCACCACCGAGATCGAGCCGCCGGCATAGGCCGCATAGCTCGGAATGGTGACGGTCGCGAACACGAAGATGATGGTCAATCCTGCAAGCAGGATATTGAGCGCGATCTCGTTCGGAGTCTTCGCCCGTTCGGCGCCCTCGACCAGCTTGATCATGCGGTCGATGAAGGTCGAGCCTTGCGCCGCCGTGATGCGGACGCGGATCCAGTCGGACAGCACCTGCGTGCCGCCGGTCACCGCCGAGCGGTCGCCGCCGGATTCGCGAATGACGGGCGCGGATTCGCCGGTGATCGCGGCTTCGTTGACCGATGCCACGCCCTCTATCACCTCGCCGTCCGAGGGGATGGTGTCGCCGGCCTCGACCAGCACGATGTCGCCGACCTTGAGGCTCGTGCCCGGCACGAGCTTGAAAGCCTGGCCGGCCCCGGTCAGCAGCTTAGCCTGGCTCTCGGTGCGGGTCTTGCGCAGCGATTCGGCCTGCGCCTTGCCGCGGCCTTCGGCGACGGCCTCGGCAAAGTTGGCAAACAGCACGGTGAACCAGAGCCAGAGGATGATCTGAAAGGTGAAGCCGAGATTGGCACCGCCGGTGACGAGATCGCGCAGGAAGATCACGGTGGTGAGCGCGGCTACGATCTCGACCACGAACATCACGGGGTTCTTGATCATCAGCCGCGGATCAAGCTTGACGACGGACGCGCGGATCGCGGGCAAGACAATCTTTGGGTCGAGCATCGCCGAGACGGACGCGCGTTTTTGCAGTTTCATGGTGTCCATGAAGGTCACTCCAAACAATCAGAAGGCTGTCGATCAGAACACTTGTCCGGCATTCATCGCGAGATGCTCGATGATCGGGCCGAGCGCGAGGGCCGGGAAGAAGGTCAGGCCGCCGATGATCAGGATCACGCCGACGACGAGGCCGACGAACAGCCCGCCCGTGGTCGGAAAGGTGCCGGCTGACGGCGGAATGGATTTCTTGGCGGCCAGCGAGCCTGCGATCGCCATCGCCGGAATGATCATGAAGAACCGGCCGACGAACATCGCGCTTGCGAGCGTGAGGTTGTAGAACAGGGTGTTGCCGGTGAGGCCCGCGAAGGCCGAGCCGTTGTTGCCGGTTGCCGACGTGAAGGCGTAGAGCACCTCGGTGAAGCCGTGCGGCCCGGCATTCGCCATCGAGGCGGCCGCCGCCGGATAGACCACGCCGACAGCGGTCCAGCCCAGATACATCAGTGGCAGCACCAGGATTGCGAGCATCGCCATCTTGACCTCGCGCGCCTCGATCTTCTTGCCGACATATTCCGGCGTGCGGCCGACCATGAGCCCAGCGACGAAGATCGCGAGCACGACGAACAGCAGCATGCCGTAGAGGCCGGCGCCGACGCCGCCGACGATGATCTCGCCGAGCTGCATGTTGATCAGCGGGATCATGCCGCCGAGCGCGGTGAAGCTGTCATGCATGGCGTTGACCGCGCCGCAGGAGGCGGCCGTCGTGATCACCGCGAACAGCGAGGACGCGACAATGCCGAAGCGAACCTCCTTGCCTTCCATGTTGTCGCCGGTCAGGCCGAGCGCATGCAGCGTCGAAGTGCCGCCCGCCTCCGCCCAATAGGTGATGGCGACGCCAGCGACGAACAGCACGCCCATCACGGCCAGGATCGCCCAGCCCTGGCGCTGATTGCCGACCATGCGGCCGAACACATTGGTCAGCGCCGCGCCGAGCGTGAAGATCGAGAGCATCTGCACGAAGTTCGACAGCGCCGTCGGGTTCTCGAAAGGATGGGAGGCGTTGGCGTTGAAGAAGCCGCCGCCATTGGTACCGAGCATCTTGACCGCGACCTGAGAGGCGACGGGGCCGACCGCAATGGTCTGCTTGGCGCCTTCCAGCGTGGTGGCCTCGACATAATCACCGAGCGTCTGCGGGATGCCCTGCCAGACCAGGAACAGCGTGTAGACGACACAGATCGGCAGCAGCACATAGAGCGTGCAGCGGGTCACATCGACCCAGAAATTTCCGACCGTACGCATCGAGGCGCGCGAGAAACCGCGGACCAGGGCCACCGCGAGCGCGATGCCGGTTGCCGCCGACAGGAAGTTCTGGTGGGTCAGGCCCAGCATCTGCACGAGGTACGAGACCGTGCTCTCCCCGCCGTAGTTCTGCCAGTTGGTGTTGGTGATGAAGGAAATCGCGGTGTTGAACGAGAGATCCTCGGCAACCGCGCCCTGACCGGCCGGATTGAAGGGCAGTACGGACTGCAGCCGCATCACGCCATAGATGACGAGGAAGCCGCCGACGTGGAACAGCAGCATGGCGACGGTATAGGTCAGCCAGTGCTGCTCGCGCTTTTCATCGACCCCGGAAAACCAGTAGATGCCGGCCTCGATCGGGCGCAGCACCGGCGACAAGAACGTCCGCTCGCCATTGAAGACACGCGTCATGTACCAGCCGAGCGGCTTGGTCAGCGCGACGATGATCGCGCAATAGAGAATGATCTGGAGCCAACCGATCGCAGTCATGGCATTAACCCTTCAGGCTTGGTGTTCGGCGCAGAAGCGGCAGAAGCAGCGCCAGCAGGCCGCGAGCGCGGCATCCGCCAGCAGCAATTCGAGAAGCAGCACGGTCAGAACCGCTCGGGCCGCAGCAGCGCGTAGGTGAGATAGAACAGCAGGCCGAACGAGACGGCACCGGCAAGCGCATAATCAAAAATCATGATCCGCCCCTCACAACCGTTCGCAGGCATAGGTGTAGCCGATCGCGAGCGCGAAGAAGCCGAAGCCCAGCGCCAGCATCAGTATGTCCGTCATGGCGATACTCCTCGTTGCGCCCTCGTGTGCGGCGCAACCGTGTCTCAGGCGGCCGGCAAGCGTTAGGGAAAACGCAACGCGTTTCCAGGACGCCCGCCAGATTTCTCACCGCGCTGAAGTGCCACCACGACCATAGGTTTTCGAGATGAGGGCTTTGGCGAAGTTATAGGAATCTCATAAAGGGCCCAGCTGATGGCGCGGTTTCCGCCGTCGTCCCGGCGAAAGCCGGGACGACGGTCGAGAAGGCGGCAGCAGATTGCGTCCCTTACCCGATGCCCCGCGCACTTATGAAATCCCTATATTTCCGGCCCTGTCCTCATCTCGTTTTCAAATGCTGTTTTGGCCATCTTGGAGAGGCCGGCCCGACTGACCGACGCCGATTCCGGGAGGCCTGACATGACCGCCGCTCTCCGACGTTACGATCCGCCTTCGCTGAGTAAACGCCTGCGCAATGCGCATGCGATGACGCGGCCGCTCATATTCGACATCATCGAGCACGCCTGCCGGCGCCTGCCCTCGCTCGGACACAGCGAGCGCACTGCGCGCATCATGCGGCTGATCGATGCCGAGGCCTGGACCGATGTTGCGCTGGTGCTGATGAAGCTCGAGCTGCCGCTATGGCAGGTCCGCCGCATCGTCTATGACGAGGGCGAGTGGCATTGCGCCCTCTCGCGCCAGCGCGAATTGCCGGAATGGCTCGACGCAGCGGTCGAAGCACGCCACACCGATCTTGCACTGGCGCTGCTGTCGGGCCTCGTCGAGGTCCAAGCCTTGGCTGCGGACGTGTCGCGGCACAGCGTTCCCTTGGTGCGCCCGGCGCAAGACTCGCTTTACGAGCCGGTCGCCTGCGACAATTTCGGCAAATAGGCAGGAGCACTTATGACGCTCCCTCTACAATTCGGCCGACCATCATGAACTTGCAGAGGCTCTTCAAGGGACGTCTTGAGCAGGCGATCACAGTGACTATCCTGACCATGACGCTGGGCCTGGTCTGGGGCGCGATCCTCACGATCGTTATCACACTGTTGGCGCGCGGGTTGGGAGCCTAGTGCTGATGGCCATGCGACGCGATCGACCGCGAATTGATCATGGTTGCCTAGGGGGCGAGCAGCCGGGCGCGAAGCGCCGTCGCGACCCCGGGGTAAGCCGCCTATCCCGCGGAAAATGCCGGACCGATCTGGCGCGGTTTCAGGGAACCGTGTAGATCAGCTTTATGAGCACCAGCAACGTCAATGTCGTCGCCCATCCCCTGGTCCAGCATAAGCTCTCCCTAATGCGGGAGAAGGACCGCTCGACCAAGAGCTTTCGCGAGATCCTGAACGAGATCGGGATGCTGCTCTGCTACGAGGTGACGCGCGACCTGCCGCTGGAGCTGGTCGAGATCGAGACGCCAATCGCGCCGATGCAGGCGCCGAAGATCGCCGGCAAGAAGCTCACGCTGGCGCCGATCCTGCGCGCCGGGGTCGGCTTCCTCGACGGCATGCTGGCGCTGATGCCGTCGGCGCGCATCGCCCATATCGGGCTCTACCGCGACCCCGAGACGTTGCGGGCTGTGGAATATTACTTCAAGGCGCCGCAGGATCTGTCCGACCGCACCGTGATCCTGATGGATCCGATGCTGGCGACCGGCAATTCGGCCTGCGCCGGCGCGTCCCTGCTCAAGGCGCGTGGCGCCCGCGACATCCGCTTCGTGTGCCTGCTGGCCGCGCCGGAAGGCATCGCGCAGTTCCAAAAGCAGCATGCCGACGTGCCGATCTGGACCGCCGCGATCGATGAGCGGCTGAACGACCACGGCTACATCGTGCCGGGCCTCGGCGATGCCGGCGACCGGATGTTCGGCACCAAGTAGACAGGCACCAGGTAGACAGTTTTGTCTGGTTACTCCGGTCGTCATGCACGCCGACGATTTTTCACTGCAATCGCTGATCCGGACCGGGACCTCCGCGCCCGCCTTCGTGTTTGACGGCACGCCGGTCTCGCGCGCCGAGCTCTCGCAAAAGGTCGAGCAGACCGCGGCCTGGCTCGCGGCGCAGGGCATCGGTAAGGGCGACGTGGTCGCGGTCTGGCTGGTCAATCGGATCGAATGGATCGCGCTGCTGTTTGCCGCCGCCCGCCTTGGCGCCGTCGTCGCCGCCGTCAACACCCGCTACCGCAGCGCCGAGCTCGCGCATCTGCTGAGGGTTTCCAGCGCCAGGCTCATGGTGGTCGAGGCCGCGTTCCGCTCGATCGATTTCGCCGCCATTCTCGCCGATGTCGCCAAGGCCGAGGTGCCTGCGCTGCAAAAGCTCGCGGTGGTCGGCGCGGACGTGATCCCCGCGCACTGGCCTTGCGTACGCTTCGACGCGTTCGAGAAGCCCTGCCCGCCGCGCCCGCCAGCCGAGAGCGACGTCGATCTCCCAGTGCTGCTCTATACGACCTCGGGCACGACCAAGGGGCCGAAGCTGGTGGCTCATTCGCAGCGGACGCTTTCCACGCACGCCGTCTCGATCGCCGAAGCGCTGACGCTCTCGCCGCAGCGCCATTCGCTGCTGGCGATGCTGCCGTTCTGCGGCACGTTCGGCATGACCAGCTTGCTTGCCTTCCTCGCCGCCGGCGTGACCATCCATGTGCTGGACGCCTTCGAGGCGGCGCCGGCCCAGACAATCCTCAGCGAGCACGGGATCACGCACGCCTTCGGCTCCGACGAGATGTTCCGCCGCATCCTGGCGCTGACCGATGCGCCGCGCCCGCTTCCGAAAGCGGAGGTTTTCGGCTTCGCTGCGTTTCAGCCCGGCTGGCGCGAGCTGGCCGCGGAGGCCGAGGCGCGCGGCGTGCCGCTGGTCGGCCTCTACGGTTCGAGCGAGGTGCAGGCGCTGTTCTCGATCGGCCGCGCCGGCGACGCCTTTGCCAACCGTATCGAGGGCGGCGGCTGGCCGATGTCGCCGGAAGCCAAGGTCCGTGTCCGTGACACCGAGACCGGCGAACTTGCGCCTCACGGCGTTTCCGGCGAGATCGAGATCAACGCCCCGTCACGCTTTTTCGGCTATTTCAACAATCCCGAGGCAACGCGTGATGCGATCACCGCGGATGGCTTCTTCCGCACCGGCGATATCGGCCGTCTCCGCGGCGATGGCTCGTTCGTCTATGAGACCCGTGCGGGCGACGCCATGCGGCTCGGCGGCTTCCTGGTCGCGCCAGGCGAGATCGAGGACGAACTCAAATCCTGTCCTGGCGTTGCCGACGCCCAGGTGGTTGCCGTCGATCTGAAAGGACAGGCGCGCTGCGTCGCCTTCGTGATCCCGGCCCAAGAACCACAGCAAGAAGTGCAGCAGGAGGCGCTCGTCGCGCGCCTGCGCGAGCGGCTCGCCGGCTACAAGGTGCCGGCGCGGATCTACTTCGTGGATGCCTTCCCGGTTACCGACAGCGCCAACGGCATCAAGATCCAGCGTACCAGGCTCCGCGCTATGGCAGTTGATCGGATCGCTTCCGAATAAGCACGGCCAACTCCGGATAGCTCGCAAGGTTCGTCGTCGACCAAATGGTCGCGCATCAGCTTAGCGACTCGTTTAGTACGACTTGGCCAGCCCGAGCACCTTTTCCGCGATGAAGCTCAGCGCGAGCTGCGGGCTGACCGGCGCGATGCGCGGGATCAGCACTTCGCGCAAATATCGCTCGACGTGGAATTCCTTGGCATAGCCGAAGCCGCCATGGGTCATGACGGCCTGCTCGCAGGCGCTGAAGCCGGCCTCTCCCGCCAGATATTTTGCGGCGTTGGCGGCGGCGCCGCACGGCAAGCCCTTGTCGTACTGCCAGGCCGCCGACATCACCATCAGCCAGGCCGCCTCGAGCTCGACCCAGTTCACCGCGAGCGGATGCTGGATGCCCTGATTTTTGCCGATCGGGCGGTTGAACACGATCCGCGTCTTCGCATATTCGGTGGCGCGCGACAGCGCGAGCTTGCCGAGGCCGACCGCTTCCGCGGCGATCAGGATCCGCTCGGGATTCATGCCTTCGAGGATGTATTGGAAGCCGCGGCCCTCTTCGCCGATGCGGTCCTCCATCGGGATTTCAAAGTCCTCGAAGAACAGCTCGTTGGAATCGACGACCTTGCGGCCCATCTTCTCGATCTCGTGAACCTTGATTTTCTTGCGGTCGAAATCGGTGTAGAACAGGCTCAGCCCATGCGTGGGCGAGCGCACCTCCTCCAGCGGCGTGGTGCGCGCCAGCAGGAGGATTTTGTGCGCGACCTGCGCGGTCGAGATCCATACTTTCTGGCCATTGACGATGTAGCGGTCGTTCTTGGCCACCGCACGCGTCTTGAGCTGTGTGGTGTTGAGGCCCGTGTTGGGCTCGGTGACGGCGAAGCAGGCCTTCTCGCGGCCTTCGACCATCGGCGGCAGCATGCGCTTGCGCTGCTCCTCGGTGCCGAACACGACGACGGGATTAAGCCCGAACACGTTGATGTGCACGGCAGACGCACCCGACATGCCCGCGCCGGATTCCGCGATCGTGCGCATCATGATCGCAGCTTCGATGATGCCGAGGCCCGAGCCGCCATAGGCTTCCGGCACGCAGATGCCGAGCCAGCCGGCAACGGCCAGCGCCTTGTGGAAATCGTGCGGGAAGCCGCCGTCGTGGTCCTTCTTCAGCCAATAGGCGTCGTCAAAACCTTCGCAGATCTTGGCGATGGCATCGCGAATGGCTTCCTGCTGATCGGTGAGCGCGAAATCCATGTTTTTGATCTCCTTGATTGGAGCCGCGACGGCCCGTAGCTTAGCGCCCCATCTGCGAGGGGGGCCAGAGAATGATCGAGGAAACGGCCACCGCGATCCAATAGCGATCAGGTGCGCGATGAAATGCAGGAAGACGCCGTGGAATACTCCCGCCACCATATATCCAAAACTTCAAAGCCATATATATATGAACTTGGCATGCGACCATGCATTGTTGCCGGACGGCTGGCACGTCGAGTTTAAGACCAGGCCTGAAATCAGAACAACGAGATCGTCGCAAATTCCGCCGCATGGCGATGATGCACAAGAGGCCGGTCTGATGCGTTCGATGCTGTTCGTCCCGGGCGATTCCCCGCGCAAATTCGAGAAGGCGAGCCAAGGCAAAGCCGACGCGCTGATCATCGACCTCGAGGACTCCGTCGTCACCGAGAAAAAGGAAGAAGCGCGCACGCTGACGCTGGCGATGCTGAGGGAGCGCCGCGGCCCGCACCTTCTCTATGTTCGCGTCAACGCACTCGACACCGGCATGACGCTCGCCGATCTCGCCGCGGTGATGCCCGGCGCGCCGGACGGCATCGTGCTGCCGAAGTCGCGGAGCGGCGACGATGTGCGCCAAGTGGCAACCTGGCTCGAAGCCTTCGAGGCGGCGGCCGGCAGCACGGTCGGCTCGACCCGCATCGTCTGCGTTGCCACGGAAACCGCCGGTTCGATCTTCGGGCTCGGCACCTATAAGGATTGCTCCCCTCGCCTCGCCGGCCTGATGTGGGGCGCCGAAGATCTCTCCGCCTCGCTCGGCGCAACCGAGAAAGCCTCGGGCGGCGTGTTCCACAGCCCCTATCGTCTCGCGCGCGATCTCTGCCTGATGGCAGCGGCCGCGGCCGACGTCGCACCGATCGACACCGTCTATACCGATATCGACAATCTGGCGGGGCTGGAACAGGAAACGCGCGCTGCGCGCCGTGACGGCTTTTCGGCCAAGGCGCTGATCCACCCCAAGCACGTTGACGTTGTCAACGCAGCGTTCGAACCAACCGATGCCGAGCGCACATGGGCGGAGAAGGTCATTGCCGCGTTCGCGAGCAATCCCAACTCCGGCACGCTGCGCCTCGACGGCATGATGATCGACAAGCCACATCTTCGCGCCGCCAAGAAAATTCTCGGCCAACTGTAGATCAAGGACAACACGTCGCGCGGACTGTCCAACGGTTGCGGCCGAAGACGGCGGCGTAAGCTGCCGCCACGCTGGCGGTGCGCTCCCTTGCCCCGTTCTTACGGGGAGAGGGCTGGGGTGAGGGAGCTGTCTCCACGATCACGGTGAGAGCTGGATTCGCGGAGAGTCCCCCTCACCCGGATCGCATCTTCGATGCAATCCGGCCTCTCCCCGCGAGCGGCAGGGCAATCGCATATGCCCTTTTGGGCGGCCTGAGCGCGCGCCTCGTCCTTCGAGACGACCGCTCCGCGGTCTCCTCAGGATGAGGCTGAGCGGCATCGGCGCTCGTTGAAACCGCTGCCGCGCACTCCATCCTCATCCTGAGGGCCCGCCCCAAGGCGGGCGTCTCGAAGGATCGGCCACAACAAGATCGACCCATATGCGATCGCCCTGCCGCAAGGGGGGAGAGGCGAAGAGAGCTGCGGCCGCTACACGATCTTGATCGACATGTCTGGCAAGCCCTCGAGCTTGCACAGCAGCACGTCGCCCTTCACCACAGGTCCGACATTCTCCGGCGTGCCGGAATAGATGATGTCGCCGGCCTTCAGCTCGAACGCTTCCGATAATCTTGCGATCTGCTCGGCCACGCTCCAGATCATCTTGCTGAGATCCGAACTCTGTTTCATAGTCCCGTTGATCGAGAGTGAGATCGCGCCCTTGTCGAAATGGCCGGTCTTGCTCGCCGGATGGATCGGGCCGATCACCGCGGCGTGGTCAAAGCTCTTGCCGATCTCCCAGGGCTTCTTCTCCGCGGCCATGCCGTTCTGGAGATCGCGGCGGGTCATGTCGAGGCCGAGCGCGTAGCCATAGACATGGTCGAGCGCCTTCTCGGCCGGAATGTTGGTGCCGCCGGATTTCAGCGCGGCGACCAGCTCGACTTCGTGGTGATAGTTCTTGGTCAGCGACGGATAGGGATGGTCGGCGACCTCGCCGACCGCGACGTTCTGGATCGCGTCGGTCGGCTTCTGGAAGAAGAACGGCGGCTCGCGGTTCGGGTCCGAGCCGCGCTCGATCGCGTGCGCCGCGTAGTTGCGGCCGATGCAGTAGATGCGGCGGACCTGAAACACTTGGGTCTCGCCGACGATCGGGATCGTCACCATCGGCACCGAGAAGATCGGCTTGGGTGCCGCCTGCGCCGCGGCAGGCGCAACGTCCGCGATCGAAGCTGCGCTTGCCGCCGCGGCAATTGCGAGCACCTCGCGCCGCGTTGATGAGATCTTTTTCATGTCTTGTGCTCCCTTTTTCTGTTCCTTGGGCAGCCTTATGCGCGCCGGTTCGGCTGATAATCGATATTCCGTATGCCGGCAACGCTGGACGGGCGCGACACGGCATCGTCTTATGGATGAGAGCGGGCCGCCTGCCACTGAGTCTTTCAAGCCTTTCCTAGCCGTCCCTAGCATGGAACTTGCATCAATTCTGGGCGAGATGGACGCCGCATGAACCTCATCAGCCTCGACATCCGCATGCTCCGGTCGCTGATCTCGGTGGTCGAGACCAGCAGCATCACCGAGACCGCGCGACGGCTGGGCCGTACCCAGCCGGCAATCACCTTGCAGCTGCAGCGCCTGGAGGAGCTCACCGGCAAGCAATTGTTCGAGCATGCTGGCCGCAGGCTGACGCTGACGGAGGACGGCACCACGGTCCTCACCTACGCCAAATCCATCCTGCGGTTGCATGACGAGCTGATTTCGCAGCTGGCCTCGCAGGAGATCGAGGGCCAGGTCGTGCTCGGCACGCCCGATCTCTACGCCGCCTTCATGCTGCCCTCGATCCTCAGCGTATTCCGAAAATCCTTTCCGCGTGTCCAGGTGCAGCTCAATTGCGCGCTGTCGACGCCGCTGGTCGGCCTCGTCAAGCGCGGCGACGTCGACATCGCGCTCGTCACCCGCATGAACGACTTTACCGGCGGCCAGGTGGTGCGGCGCGAGCAACTGGTCTGGATGACAGGCGAGCAATCCGCCGCGCATCAGGAGCGGCCGATCCCGCTGGCGCTGCTGCCGCCAGGCAACATCTATCGCGACTACGCGATAGACACGCTCGAGCGCGCCAATTTGCGCTGGCGCATCGCCTGCGTCAGCGAAAGCGTTGGCGGCCTGCAGGCTGCAGCCTTCGCCGGCATGGCGGTCACCGTGCTCGGCCGCAGCGCACTGGTGCCTGCGATGCGCGAGATCGGGCCGAATGAAGGCCTGCCGCCGCTGCCGAAGATCGAGCTCCTGCTTTACAAGTCGAGCGGCGCCACCTCGAAAGCGGCGACCGCGTTGCACGACTATCTCGCGCACTATCTGCGCCTCGACGAAGAGCTCAGCGGCAGGGGCGTTCCGATCGAGCTGTCTTGACGGGACCTGGCATTCGCAGGTGCGGCGATCGTCTCAAACATCTTGACACCGATTTCCGGCAGCATATTTTTCGCGCCGAGAAATCTCTTTCTCACCCTCTAGATTTCAAAGGACTCAACGCGACCGTCTGGAGAGACGACGATGCTTGATGATAATTTTGCCCGCCTTCGTGCGCACCGCAACAACATCCACCGCTACCGGCGACTGCTGAAAACCAGGCTGTCGGAGCTGGAGCGTCAGTTCATCGAGCGGCGTCTCGCAGAAGAGCAATCGGCCCTCGATAGCCTAACCGCAGCGACATTCCCGATTTCCTTCGCCTTGAAGGCGCCGATCGATGCGGCGGGGGCAGTGTGATGACCGGCTAGCGAGAGTTGCTCATTCGGGGCAGCGAGAAGGTGATCGACCATTACGAACTCCTTCTTGGAAACGCGAAGACCGAGCACGAGCGCGCGCCCAATCGGCAGCGGATAGAACGCGAGTGGCGGCTGATCAGGGACCTCCAGGGCGAGCCGGGTCACCGCGCGGCTTGACCGCCCGGCATTTGCCGGATCGCGCGGTCGCAGGGGACCGAACCGCCGGGCTCGGCTGCGGTTCAGGTCTCCTGCGGCCCACCTAGCGGACGAGGCGATTGCGCCCTGCAAGCGCATTGTTCGATTCAAGCGCCGGCGCTATTCTCACGACAGCCGTAAGAGGCGCACCACGACATCGCCCTTGCGCAGGCCTGCCTTTTAGGCGGGGGAATCGGCGGCAATTTCCGCGATGGCAGCGCCTTCATTGCGTCCGTTGCTGATGGATGGATGCAGATCTTTCAGCGACACGCCGATGCGGCCGCGTTCGACCCGGCCGGTAGCGATGATCTGCTCCATCACCTTGCGCGCCATGTTGACCGGAATAGCAAAGCCGATGCCGACATTGCCGCCGGCGGGCGAGATGATGGCCGAATTGATGCCGACCAGCTCGCCGTGCAGGCTGACCAACGCGCCGCCGGAATTGCCGGGATTGATCGCCGCGTCGGTCTGAATGAAATCCTCATAGCCCTGCTTGCCGAGGCCGGTTCGGTCAAGTGCGCTGACGAGGCCTGACGTCACGGTCTGTCCGAGTCCGAAGGGATTGCCGATCGCGAGCACGAAGTCGCCGACTTCGAGCGCGTCGCTGTCGCCGATGGGAAGCGCCTTGAGCCTGGCCGGGTTCTGGATCTGGAGCACCGCGACGTCGGTCGGCGGATCGCGACCGACGACCTTTGCGGAAAACTGCCGGCCGTCCTTCGTGATCTGGACGGCGGAAGTGCCTTCGACCACGTGGTTGTTGGTCAGCACATAGCCGCTGCGGGCATCGACGATCACGCCGGAGCCCGTCGCGCTGACTTCCTTCTCGATCTGCTTCGGAACATCGAAGAACTCGCGGAACAGCGGGTCGCGATAGAGCGGATTGTCTTCGCGTACCCGGCCGTGCACGGAGATATTGACCACCGCCGGCGTCACCTGGCGGACCAAAGGCGCCAGCGTCGGGACCGAGCCGCCCGTCTTCAGATCGGGGAGCTGGCCTGCGGCAGGATGCGACGCCGTCAGCGTCAGCACCAGCAACGCCAACGAGAACAAACGCACAGCATACGTCTTCATCATAACCTATCGCGTCGCCTGAGATTGAAATTAGAGAGCCGCCTCACGCGCTATCGCGCGGCGCTCCGTCCAGCCTTGCAAGGCCAGAAGCGGAACGGCCCAGGCCGCTGAGACCTGGCCGAGCAGCACCAGAGCCAGAACCGGTCTGCCTGAGCATCATGCCCCTCGGCGTTCTGCGGCGGCCCAAGGCCGCCGCAGCCGCATCGGGACACCACCGCCGTGCGGCGGATCGTCGTCGTCATTGTCGCCGTCGAGCTGGCGCAGGGCGGCGAGAATATCCGCGAGCCGGACCGTATGGCTCATGCCGGGAATTTCGCGCAAGGCGGGACAGGATTCGACCGCGTACATGTCGGACGCCCAGGACGACAGGATGATCCGCTTCTCCGGCGTGGAGAGCTCGTCTGCGTTCAGGACATCAGCGGGCGAGTCGTAGTGGGCCGCGGGATGAAATAGCGGATTGAGATTGCCGAAGTTCGTATTCACGTTTGTCATCGGTTGTGCCTCCCCTGACGCTCCTTTCAAAGGGATAGGTATGTTGATGATCGGATGGCGGCGAGCCTCGCCGCCATCCATGTTGGCGCTAGTGCGTGTTGATCGCGATGCGCCTGACACCCTCCCGCGGCTTGTCGGACTTCGGCAGCGACACGGTCAGAACGCCGTTCTTGAACGACGCCTCGGCCTTGTCTTCCTCGACGTCCTCGAGCGGAATTTGCCGCTCGAAGGCGCCGTAGTAGCGCTCGGTGAAATACCTGCCTTCGCCGTTGCGCTCGGCTTTCTTCTCGCCGCGGAGCGTGAGGATGCCGTTGGCGACTTCGACCTCGACGTCCTTCTCCGTCAGCCCCGGAAGTTCGGCCGTGACGGTCAGCATCTTGTCGGTCTCGCTGAGCTCGACCTTGGGCCAACCGAACCGGCCTTCCATCATGGGTGACAGGTTGCTCCCGGCAAAGCCGCGAAACACGTCGTCGAACAGACGGTTCATCTCACGATGAAGCGTCAGGAACGGATCGAAGCTGTCGCGAACCGGCGCAAGCTCCTGGTTCCTTGACCAGGGAATAAGATCACGAAAACCCATGGTTCTCTCCTTCATGTATCCGGGAACGCGGCGCGCACATCTGAGCGCCGCGTTCCGCCAATCCCTCGATCAAGCGTCTAGGCTGCTTTCTTCTGCTCGATCTGCGATGCCGCAGGTGCGCCGCCCGCGATCTCGATCCGGCGCGGCTTCATCGCTTCCGGGACCTCGCGGACGAGGTCGACGATCAGGAGACCGTCCTGGAAGGAGGCCTGCTTGACCTGGACATAGTCGGCGAGGTTGAAGACGCGCCGGAACGGACGCGCCGCGATGCCCTGATAGAGATATTCGTGCGCGGCGCCGTCGGGCTTCCTGCCCTCGATCGTGAGCGCGTTCTGCTCGGCGGTCACGGTGATATCGTTGATGCCGAAGCCCGCCACGGCGAGGCTGATCCGGTAATGGTCTTCGCCGGAACGTTCGATGTTGTAAGGGGGATAGTTGTCCTCGGTCGCCTGGCGCAGCGTGCTGTCGACGAGATCGGCCAGATGATCGAAGCCGATGGTGGAGCGCCACAGGGGCGCGAAATCTAAGGTGGTCCTCATAGCCAAGTCCTCCAAGGAGCAAGTTGGATACGAAGGAGCGCAGGACAGGGGTTTCAGACGGGGTCCGAAGACAACGGCCCGGCGCCCGTGCCGGGCCCTCGCGGGCACCCGGCACACCGCTCTCGCGGCGAAAAGTGACTTAGAAGAACGGAAGTCGGTTTCAAGAGGGCTGTCGAAAAATTTTTTTGGACCGAGGCGGACCGCGGCCGGCCAGTTCCAGGCCCGATTCCCTTCACGCCTTGGCGCGGGCACGGTCCGGCTCACGTAACGCCAGCGACGGCCAGAAATTTGCCCAGGGCTGGGCCGCTTCGAATGCCGCGGCGATCCGGAAAATCGTCGGCTCGTCGAGCCAGGGCGCAACGATCTGCAAGCCGATCGGCAGGCCATTGCGATCAAAGCCGCAGGGCAGCGTCGCGGCCGGAAGGCCGGCGAGATTGATCGGCCAGGTGAAGGGCGACCAGCCCAGATGCGGATCGACCCTGATGCCATCAATTCGGTCGACGCCGATCTGGCCGGCTTCGAACGCGGTCACCGCAACCGTCGGCGTCACCAGCGCATCGACGCGCTCGAACAGTTTTAAGAACGCGTTGCGCGCCTGACCACGCCGATAGCCGGCCTCGATATAGTCGGTGCCGCTGTAGTTGCGGCCGGCGCTGATGACGTCGCGATAATCCGATTCAGAGCCGGCGAGATCGGCCGTGGTCTTGCCCGCGACGGCGGCCGCCTGCTCGGTGAAGGCGATCGGCTTCAGCGTATGCTCGAGGATGCCGGGATCGAGGCCTGGACCGTCGATGGTGACCTGCGCGCCGCAGGAGTCGAGAATGGCCAGCGCCTTGTTGAAAGCCGTGCGGACGTCGGGGCTGACGGCGGTATAACCGAGATCGACGCTGGCGCCGATGCGAATGTCGTTCAACGACGCAGCGTTGGCGTCGAACCTCCGCGGCGACCCCGGCAGGCTCGCGGGATCGCGCAAATCGTAACCGGCAATGATTTCGAGCGTGAGCGCGGCATCCGCCACCGTCCGCGTGATCGGTCCCGTATGCGCGAGCGAGGCCCAGGACGGCGGCGAGAAGCCGGGCGAGCGCGGCACCAGGCCGAAGGTCGGCTTGAGCCCGAACACGCCGCAGAACGACGAAGGCACGCGGATCGAGCCGACGCCGTCGGTGCCGATCGCGATCGGTCCGCAACCGGCCGCCACGCCCGCCGCTGCGCCGCCGCTCGACCCGCCACTTGTGCGGCCGGGATTCCAAGGGTTTCGGGTGGTGCCGGTGACCGGACTGTCCGCCGTCAGCTTGTAACCGGCCTCGCAGGTCGTGGTCTTGCAAGTGATGATCGCGCCGGCCGCTTTCAACGTCGACACAACGGCGGCATCGACCTCAGGCACGAACGCCTTGTTCATCGGCGAGCCGCCATAGGCCGGCACGCCCGCGACGAAGACGAGGTCCTTGATGGTAACCGGCACTCCGGCGAGCGGCTCCTTGGCTTCGCCCGCGCGCATCTCCCTGGTGAGACGGTCGGCAACCGCCCTCGCCTGCTCGTACATCGGCGTCACCACCGCGTTGCAGGCCTGGCTGGCCGCCTCAAGCGCAGCGATCGTGTCGTCGACGACGTCGCGCGGGGTGAACGCCTTGCGCCGGTAGCCGGCCATGATCTCGGTAGCAGAAAGCGCGCCAAGGCCAGTCGGCGCCGGCGGAAAGGCCGTTCGGCCGGAACCATCAGTCATCATCAACCCTAAAGAGCTAGCTGAGCGCCGCGTCGACGGCGCGCTTAGCCATCACCGTGACGAGATGCGCACGGTAATCGGCTTCGGCGTGGATGTCGGAGGTGAGGCCGTCGGTGTCGATCTTGATCGCCGCGATCGCGGACGGATCGAAATGTTGCGACAGCGCCGCCTCCATCGGCGGCACCCGGAACACGCCGGAGCCTGCTCCGGTCACCGCCACCCGGACGCCGTCGGCGAATTTCGCCACGAACACGCCAACCAACGCGTAGCGCGACGCCGGCGCCTTGAATTTGGCGTAGCCTGCCTTGAGCGGCAAAGGAAAGCGGATTGCGATGATGATTTCGCCCGGCTCGAGCGCGGTCTCGAACAGGCCGAGGAAGAACTTGTCGGCCGCGATCTCGCGCGTGCTGGTGACGATGGTCGCACCCAGGCCGAGGACGCCGGCTGGATAATCGGCCGCCGGGTCGTTGTTCGCGACGGAACCGCCGATGGTGCCGCGGCTGCGCACCGCGGGATCGCCGATCATCGAGGCCAGCGCAGCGAGCCCGGGGATTTTCGCTTGCACGAGCTTGGAGGCGGCGACCACTGCGTGCGGCGTCATCGCGCCAATGGTGATCGTTGCACCGTCGTCGGTGATGCCTTTGAGGTTTGGCAGCTTTGAAAGATCGACCAGCGCGACGGGGCTGGCCAGACGCTGCTTCAGCGTCGGGATCAGCGTCATACCGCCGGCGACGAGCTTGCTGTCCTCGATCGAGGTCAGCAGCTTTGCAGCGTCGGGAATCTGGTTGGGCTGGTGATAGGCAAACGGTTTCATGGTTGTCCTCCCTATTCCGCGGCGACCGGCAGCGACGCGTTTTGCAGCAAGCGCCAGATCCGGTTCGGCGTCGCCGGCATGTCGACGTGGGTGACGCCGAGATGCGACAGCGCATCGACCACCGCGTTGATGACGGCAGCGGGCGAACCGATGGTGCCGACCTCGCCGCAGCCTTTCACGCCCATCGGCGTGTGCGTGCACAACGTCGAGTGGGTCGCGACCTTCATCATCGGCATATGATCGGCGCGCGGCATGCAATAGTCCATCAGCGAGCCCGACAGCAGCTGGCCGGAGCCCTCGTCATAGACCGCGTTCTCGAACAGCGCCTGGCCGACACCCTGCACGATGCCGCCATGCAGCTGCCCCTCGACGATCATCGGGTTGATCACCGTTCCGACGTCGTCCACCGCGGTATAATTGACCAGCGTCACCGTGCCGGTCTCGGGGTCGACCTCGACCTCGGCGATATGGCAGCCGCCGGGATAGGTGAAGTTGACGGGATCGTAATAGGCCTGCTCCTCCAGTCCCGGCTCCAGCACTTCGAGCGGATAGTCATGCGGCACGTAGGCCGCTCCCGCGATCTCCTCGAACGTCTTCATGCGGTCCGTGCCCGCGACCGAGAACTTTCCGGCCTCGAACTGGATATCGAGTTCGGCGGCCTCTAACAGATGCGCCGCGATCTTCTTGCCCTTTGCGACCACCTTGTCCGTCGCCTTCGACAGCGCCGCGCCGCCGACCACCAGGGAGCGCGAGCCATAGGTGCCCATGCCGAACTGCACGCGATCGGTATCGCCGAACACGATGTCGACATTCTCGAACGACACGCCGAGCTTTTCCGAGACGATCTGCGCGAATGTCGTCTCATGGCCCTGGCCGTGATTGTGGGTACCGATCATCACCGTCACCTGGCCGGTCGGATGCACGCGCACCGTGGCGCTTTCGTAGAGGCCGCCGCGCGCGCCCAGCCGTCCCGCGAAGCGCGACGGTGCGAGACCGCAGGCCTCGACATAGGTCGAGTAGCCGAGCCCGCGGAATTTGCCCTTTCGCGCCGATTCCGACTTGCGGATGCCAAAGTTCTTGACATCGGCCGCGACCAACGCGCCGTCGAGGCACCCAACCGGATCGCCGGAATCGTACTGCACTAGCACCGGCGTCTGGTACGGATAGGCCTCCTTCGGGATCATGTTGCGGCGGCGGATCTCGACGCGATCGATCCCCATCTCGCTGGCAGCGACATCGACGATGCGCTCCAGGACGAAGGTCGCCTCGGGCCGGCCGGCGCCGCGATAGGCGTCGACAGGAACGGTATTGGTGAACACCACCTTTACATTGCAATAGATCGCCGGCGTGGTGTAGACGCCACCGAGCAAGGGGCCATAGAGATTGGTCGGGATGTTCGGCCCGAAGGTCGAGAGATAGCCGCCCATATTGGCCAGCGTCTTAACCCGGAAGGCCAGGAATTTTCCGGTCTCATCGAGCGCAAGCTCGGCCTCGGTGACGTGGTCGCGGCCGTGGCGGTCGGAGACGTAGCCTTCCGAGCGGCTCGCCACCCATTTGATCGGCCGCATCACGCGCTTGGCCGCCCAGGTGATCACGGCTTCCTCGCCGTAATGGAATTGCTTGACGCCAAAGCCGCCGCCGACATCGGGCGCGACCACCCGCAGCTTGTGCTGCGGAATGTTCAGCACCAGCGCGCCCATCAGGAAGCGCACGACGTGCGGGAACTGGCTGGTGGTCCACAGCGTGAACCGATCGGTACCAGGCTCATATTCCGCGATCGCCGCGCGCGGCTCCATCGGATTGCCGATCAGGCGGTTGTTGACCAGGCTGAGCTTTGCGACATGCGCGGCCTTGCGGAACGCGGTTTCGACCGCGGCTTTGTCGCCGAGCTCCCAGTCGCAGCAGATGTTGTTCGGCACGTCGTCGAACAATTGCGGTGCGCCAGGTCGCACGGCCTCGAGCACACCGACGACAGAAGGCAGCACCTCGTAATCGACCGCCAGCAGCTCGGCTGCCGCATTCGCCTGCTCCGGCGTCTCCGCAATGACAAAGGCCACCATGTCGCCGACGAAGCGCACCTTGTCCTGCGCCAGCATCGGGAACGGCGGCTCCTTCATTGGCGTGCCCTTGGCGTCTGTGATGCCCCAACCGCAGGGCAGCGAACCGAGTCCATCGTCGGCGACGTCATCCCCGGTGAGGATGGCGATGACGCCCGGCGCTGCGAGCGCCGCGCTCTTGTCGATGCCGCGCAGTTTCGCATGTCCATGAGGCGAGCGCACGAACACGCCGGCGGCCATGCCGGGGCGCTTGATGTCGGAGACATAGTTGCCGCGTCCGGTGAGAAAGCGCTGATCTTCCTTCCGTTTCGGTGACGCGCCGATCCCGATTACATTGCCCATGGTCACTCTCCCTTGGCGGCGTTCATGGCGGCGGCGCCTGATATCACCGAGACGACGATGTTCTGGTAGCCGGTGCAGCGGCAGATGTTGCCTTCGAGACCGTGCCGGACGTCGGCTTCCGTCAGCGCCGGCTTTTCGGTGGCAAGCGCCACCGCGGTCATCAGCATGCCGGGCGTGCAGAAGCCGCATTGCAGGCCGTGATGCTCGCGGAACGCTTCCTGCATCGGATGCAGCCGGTTCGAACCCGGCGCGCCTTGCAAGCCTTCGATGGTGAGCAGCGTCGCGCCGTCCAGCGCAGGCGCCAGAAGCGTGCAGCTTTTCACAGGAAGTCCGTCGAGATGCACGACGCAGGCGCCGCACTGGCTGGTGTCGCAGCCGATATGGGTGCCGGTGAGGTTGAGCTGCTCGCGCAGGAGCTCGGCAACGAGCGTCGCCGGCTCGACATCCACCATGGTTGGCCGTCCGTTGAGTGTGAAGGATATCTGCACGATCATACTCCTGTGCGCGACGGGGCTTTAGGCGAGTGGAATCGCGCTGCCGGTAGCCCATGTGGCCATCACGACATCGCCAACGGTGAAGGGATCTGCGAAGAAGGTCTTTTCCGGCACGTAGGCAACGAACGCATCGTCGGGCACGGTGTCGAGCATGACCTTGACGAAATAGCCCTGGTATTCGATCGCAAGCACCCGGCTCGGCAGCGAATTGGTATAGCCGGGCGGCAGCTCCCTGCCGGGCCGGACCAGCACGACATCGTCGCGGCGCACCGCGATATCGACCTTGTCGCCGATGCTGACCGTCGAGCGCGCCTGAAGCGGCACCTCAATGCCCGAGGGGGCGGCCTGTGCGAGCGTAAAGCTCGCGCCGTTGACCTTCTCGACGCGGCCCGACAGCACGTTCTGGCCGCCCATGAACTCGGCGACATAGCGGTCGTGCGGGTGGGCGTAGACGTCGCGCGCCGCTCCCGCCTGCTTGATCCTGCCCTGCTCCATCACCACCACGAGATCGGCCAGCGCTATCGCCTCGAGCTGAGTGTGGGTCACATGGATGAAGGTGATGCCGAGTTCCTGCTGCATCCGCCGCAGCTCCTGGCGCATCTGCACACGGAGCTGTTCGTCCAGAGCCGACAGCGGCTCGTCGAGCAGCAGCACGCGCGGCTCCGTGATCGCCGCGCGCGCCAATGCGACGCGCTGCTGCTGACCGCCGGAGAGCTGCGCCGGCAGCCGGTCGGCAAATTGCGTCAGCCGCACTTTTTCGATCATGGCGTCCGCCGCCCGCAGGCGATCTGCCTTGGACACGCCGCGCACGCGTAGCGCAAAGGCAATATTCTCGCGCACGGTCAGATGCGGAAACAGTGCATAGGACTGAAACATCATCGCGGTGCGCCGCTGCACCGGCGCGAGCCCCACGACGTTCTGGCCGCCGATCACGATCTCGCCCGCGGTCGGATCTTCATGGCCGGCGATCATGCGCAAAATCGTGGTCTTGCCGCAGCCGGACGGGCCGATGAAGCAGCAATAGGCGCCGTCGGCGATCCTGAGGTTGACGCCGTCCACCACGTTGGTGACGCCGTCAAAGCTCTTGCAGACGCCCGCCAGTTCGATATTGCCGCTATCGCTCTTCATTCCCAGCTCAACCCTTTGCATTGCTGCCGCGCTTCTTCTGGATCAGCACGATGCTGCCCAGGCTCGCGCCGATGACAATGAAGGAGACGATGGTCGTCACCGTGCCGAGCGCGTAGAGCGAGGGCGAGGTGACGTTCAACGTCATGCTCCAGATTTCCAGCGGCAGCGTGTTCAGCGACCCGGCGGTCTGGAGGCTGCGGGCGAATTCGTCATAGGACAGCGTGAAGCCGAACAGCGCGACAGCAACGAGGCCGGGCGCCAGTACCGGGATCATCACCAGCCGAATCGACTGCCAGCGGCTGGCACCGAGATCGTAGGCCGCCTCCTCCCAGACGTGATTGAAGCGCGACATCACTGCGAACATCACCAGCACGCCGAACGGCAGCGTCCAGGACAGCTGCGCGCCGAGCGCAGAGGTGTACCAGCTCGCATTCAGGCCGAGCGCCTGGAACAGCAGCCCGGTGCCGAGACCGAGCACGAGGCCGGGCGCGACCAGGCTGCCGATCATCGTGTAGAAGACGACCGTGTCGCCGCAAAAGCGCCTGCGGAAACCGAGCCCGGCGAGAAACGACAGCACCACCGTGATGACGGTGACAATGACCGCGAGCTTGATCGAGCGGTCGAACGAGCCCTTGACGTCGCCGGTCCGTACCTGGGTGAAGAGATCGATGAACCAATGCAGCGACTGTCCCTTCATCGGAAACACGAGGCCGCCGCGGATGTCCTGGAACGACAGGATGTAGATGCAGAACATCGGGCCGTAGAGTGCGAGCACATAGAGCGCGAACAGCGTCGCCAGCACGTAGAACGTCCAGGGCCGCCCACCCTTGCTCGGCGCGATTGCCTTGGTGGTCGCGGGCGCGACTGTCTCGGGCATGTCCGCCAGCACCGCGCTCATCGCGTGATCTCCTGCCGGATGTCGACGGTGCGCAGGATCAGCGAGACGATCGCGACCAGCACCAGCGTCAGCAGCACGGCGCTGGCGGCCGCGGTCGGGTATTGCAGCACGCCGACGTCTTCATAGAACGCGCTGACCACCGAGGCCGAGCCGCCGCCGGACATCACCTTGACCACGAAGAAGTCGCCCATCACGATCGAGACGACGAAGATAGTCCCGAGCGCGATGCCGCTCTTGGACATCGGCACCACGATCAGCCGCATGATATCGAATCGGCTGGCCCCGGCGTCGATCGCGGCCTCGATCAGCTTCTTGTCGATCCGCGCCATGGAATTGAAGATCGGCACGATCATGAAGATCGTGAGCTGGTGGACATAGGCGATGACGACGGCGAGGTCGGAGAACAGCAGCACCTCCAGCGGCTGGCGGATGACGCCAGCTGCGAGCAGCGCCTGGTTGATCAGGCCTTCCTTGCCGAGCAGTGGTATCCACGAGATCATCCGGATGATGTTCGATGTCCAGAACGGCACCGTACACAGCAGGAAGAGGCCGATCGCCAGCAGCTGGTTGCGAACGTGGAACACCAGGAAATAGGCGACGAAGAACCCGATGATGAGCGTGAAGACCCAGGTCAGCACCGTGAACTTGATGGTCGCAAGATAAAGCTTCAGCGTCAGCGCCGAATGCAGCACCTCGAAATAGCTTGCCAGCGTGAAGCCGGGCGTCAGCCCGCCGAAGCCGTCGGTGGCGAAGAAGCTTGCGGCCACCACGACCAGGATCGGCGCCACGAAGAACGGCACCAGCACCAGCACAAGCGGCGACACGTAAAGCCAGCCGGCAAGGTTGGCGCGTGATGCGGTTTGAGCGGGACTTGGACCTGAACTTGGACCTGGCTGCATATCGGCAAACGCCTCGAAGTAGCTTCTCTTGCACCGGCGCGTCGCCGCGCCGGCGCTCTCGTTACGTCAGGGAAAGCAGGTTTCAGGCCACCTTGAAGTCGTTCCAGCGCTTGTTCATGTAGGCCGCCTCGTCCATCAGCGTGTTCCAGCACGAGATGTTCTTGACGCGGTCGAGGAAAGAGCCGCCGTCGCGCTTGGTGCCGGCCTTCTCCATCGCCACGCCGTAGGGATCGTTGACCACTTCCGGCGCAGGCTGACCCTCGTACCAGAACGCCCATTCGGCAGGCGTCAGGAATTTCTTCGCGGTCGACGGCACCGGGCTGTAATAGCCGTAGCGCGCGACGAAGCCGCCCTGCCAGCCCGACAGATACCAATTGAGATATTCGTAGGCAGCGTCGAGCTTCTTGCCGGAGAGGTGCTTCATCAGCCCCATGCCGTTGCACCAGCCGCGATAGCCTTCCTTGCCGTTCTTGATGTTGACCGGCGCATAGACGCAAGGAATCTCCTTGACCCGGACGGCTGCGACCGCCGGCGACCACATCGACTGGATGACCACCTCGCCCGCCGCCATCAGCTGCACCGACTGGTCGAAAGTGGTCCAGGTCGCGCGGAACTGGCCCTGCTTCTTCAGCTCGATCAGCTTGTTGCAGGTGAAGTCGATCTCCTCCTTGGTCATGTTGCCCTTGTTGCCGTATTTGATCAGTCCGGCGCTTTCGAAGCAAAGCGCGGCATCCATGATGCCGATCGCGGGCACGTCGAGGATCGCGGCCTTGCCCTTGAATTTCGGATCAATCAAATCTTTCCATTCCGTGACTTCATGGCCGACGAGGTCGGGGCGATAGCCGATGGAGTCGGCGTTGTAGACTTGCGGCAGGAAGGTCGCCCATTCGGTGACGCCGTCGTTGAGGTCGGTCGAGTCGGGCTTTGCGATATACATGGCCTCATAGGGCGAGATGCCCTGGCGCGGGATCTTGTGGCCGTCGATCTCGCCCTTGGTGAAGATCGGCAGGATGTTGTCGAACTCCTTGATCTTCTTGACCTCGATGCCCTGGATCACGCTGCGCTTGGCGGCGAGCTTGGCCTGCCAGCCCTCGAGATCGGCGATATCGACCGTATTAGGCTGGCTTATGAAGCGGTTGATGGCGGCGGAGGTGTCGAGGTTCTGCATCGTCACCTTGAAACCGAGATCCTTGGCGGCCTGGTCGCCGATCGCCTTCACCACCGAATAGGAGACGCCGACATGGCGCAGCTCGATGTCCTTGATCTCCTGCGCCCAGATGGTCGGAAATCCGCGGATCGCGTCCGATCCTGCGGCTGCGCCCGCAACTGCCGCAGCCCCCTTCAACAGCGTGCGCCGGCTCAGCTTTTTCCTCGACCCGACGTCCGCCTTGGCCCCCGTCCCCACCGGATCGGAAGTGGACGTCCCCTTACCATTGTCAGACATGGCGACCCTCGTTGGCTACGATGAACGCTGCGCACCGGTCGCCATTGACCGGCTGCGGAAGTGATCAGTTGCGGGCGAGGCTATGGGCGGGATGTTGCGAAGTAAAATTGGAAGTAGAAATTCGCGCCATAAACGGAGCTAATGGTTCGGGTCGGTGCATTTGGATTTGGCACTGCGCATAAGAAGGCATCAGGACGTGCATACAAGGCGGCGAAATCAACGAGGCGGGTCGCTTCGCGTAGCGCGTGTGACATGGCTTGCACTGCTCGTTGCCGCGACGTCGTGCGCGGCGCGTGCCAGCGAATTGGCGATCGCACCCGCGGATTTGAAAGCGATCGGCACGATCGACCCGCGCTTTCAGTCGTACAACATCGAGATGGTCGAGGTAACGGGTGGCCGGTTCTGGAAACCATATTTGCGGACAACACGCGCGTTCGATGAGCGCGATCGCTATAGCGACAGAGCTCCGATCGATCTCGCCAACACACGCCTGCGCAAGCTCGCTGCAGCTTTGTCGCCGGCGTATCTGCGCGTGAGCGGGACCTGGGCCAATGCGACGTTCTTCACCGACACCGAGCACGCACCGGCCACGCCGCCGCCGGGATTCAACACGGTGCTGAATCGTGCGCAGTGGCGCGGCGTGATCGACTTTGCGCGCGCGGTCGATGCGGGGATCGTCACCTCTTTCGCGGTCAGTGCCGGCAGCCGCGCTGCGGATAACGCGTGGATGCCGGATCAGGCGCAACATCTTGTCGATGACACGCGATCGCAGGGCAGCCGGATCGCCGCAGCCGAATTCATGAACGAGCCGACGCTGGCAGCGGCGAATGGTGCGCCGCCCGGATATGATGCGAAGGCCTATGGCCGCGATTTCAGAGTATTTCGCGAGTGGATGCAGCGCGCCGCGCCCGAGACGCTGATCGTTGGCCCCGGTTCGGTCGGCGACTCCGCCGCGCCGTCCGTACCGGGCCTTCGCACGCGCGATCTGCTCGCGGCGTCAGGCGAAGGCATCGACCGCTTCTCCTACCATCATTACAACACGGTCTCGCCGCGCTGCGGCGGAAGCGATGAGCCGGCGCAAGCGCTCTCGGAAGAATGGCTCGCCCGCACCGATGCCACGCTCTCGGTCTATCGCGGCCTGCGCGATCAATTCGCGCCGGGAAAGCCGATCTGGCTGACCGAAACCGCCGATGCCGCCTGCGGCGGCAACCGCTGGGACAAGACCTTTCTCGACACATTCCGCTATCTCGACCAGCTCGGACGGCTGGCAAAATCCGGCGTTCAGGTCGTGATGCACAACACGCTGGCCGCGAGCGATTACGGCCTGCTCGACGAGGGCACGTTCCATCCGCGCCCCAATTACTGGGGCGCGCTGCTCTGGCATCAGCTGATGGGAACGACCGTGCTCGATGCAAGCGCGGCGACGGCGCCTGGCCTCCACGTCTACGCACACTGCCATCCGTCGACGCCCGGCGCCGTGACGGTTCTCGCGATCAATATCACGCGGAGCGCATTCCGTACGATCGTGCTGCCGCTTCGGTCCGAGCGCTACACCTTGCGGGCCGCAAAGCTGCAAAGCGCGATAGTGCAATTGAATGGCTCCACACTCGCACTCGCCGGCGGGAATGACCTGCCGCGCCTTTCCGGGCACGCAACGGCGGCTGGCCCGATCCGGCTCGCGCCGGCAACGATCACTTTCCTCACCATCCCGGGCGCCGCGAACCCCGCGTGCCGATGACGGGGCTCACGATCTGAGCGAATCCCGCGCGGTCTCCGGCGCCATCAGCGTTGCGATGAGCGTGATCACCGAGAGCCCGACGATGTAGAGCGATACGGGCCAGTAGGAGCCGGCCCATGCAAGCAGCGCCGCGGCGATCAGCGGCGAAAAACCGCCACTGAGCGCGGCGGCGACATTGGCGCCGAGCGAAGCGCCGCTATAGCGCACCTGGGTGCGGAACAGTTCCGGCATGAAGGTGGCCTTCGGCCCGAACAGCATTGCATGCGTCAACGTCATCGTGACGACGAGGGCGAGCGTGATCAGCGCCGGCTCCCTGGTGTCGAGGAACCAGAACAACGGAAACGCCAGCGCCACCGAGAACACGCCGCCGGCAAGATACAGCGCCTTGCGTCCAAAAATGTCCGACAGCCAGCCGGCCAGCGGCAGGGTCGCGAACTCGACGACCGCGGCGCAGACGACCGCATCCAGAATTACCTGGCGCGGAAGGCCGAGTTTTGTGGTGGCGTAGACCACGGTGAAGACGGTGAGAAGATAAGCGAGCCCGACTTCAGAAACCGTGATGCCGATCGCGAGCAGAAAACTGCGCCAGTCCCGACGCAGCACCTCGAACACCGGCTGCGCCAGCACCTCCTTGCGCTCGACCACTTCCTTGAAGTGCGGCGTTTCCGCGAGTTTGAGCCGCACCATGAAGCCGACGCCGACGAGCAGAATGCTGATCAGGAACGGCACGCGCCAGCCCCAGCTCAGAAAATCCGCCTCCGGCAATTTCGTCATCAGGCCGAAGATGCCGGTGGAGACGGCGACGCCGACGGGAAAGCCGATCTGCACCAGGCTGCCGTAGAAGCCGCGGCGGTTGCCGGCGTGCTCGATCACCATCACCACAGCGCCGCTCCATTCGCCCCCGAGCCCGATGCCCTGGATGAAGCGAAGCATGACGAGGAAAATCGGCGCCCAGACGCCGATCTGGCTGTAGGTCGGCAGGCAGCCGATCAGGAAGGTGCCGAGCCCCATCGCGATCATGGTCGCAACCAGCATCTTCTTGCGCCCGAGCCGGTCGCCATAGTGCCCGATGAGGGCGCCGCCGATCGGCCGCGCGACGAAGCCGACCGCGTAGGTCGAAAACGCCGCCAGCGTGCCGACAAAGGGGTCGAAGCTCGGAAAGAACAGCTTGTTGAACACCAGGGCTGCGGCCGTGCCGTAGATCAGAAAGTCGTACCACTCGATCGCGGTCCCGAGCGCACTCGCCCACACCACATGCGCCGTCGTCGATCTCTCCGCCGCGCCGGAGACCCCCGTTGCTGTCGTCATGCCACGCCCCAGACTGTTCGCGAGCATCATGGCTAATCGCGATGTTGGTTGCAACCTGCGGGAGTGTTGGTCCGACCGGGCTCACGCGCGAGTCTTTCGCGCCGCTCTTCAACACCGTCATTGCGAGGAGCCCTTGCGACGAAGCAATCCAGACTGTCCCCGCGGGAACGATACTGGATTGCTTCGCTGCGCTCGCAACGACGACGTTGAAGCGGTTGCGCAGACTGTCTCCTGACCGTCGTCCTGGCGAAAGCCAGGACCCATTATCCCGGTCGGAGTTGTCAGAGCACGCTGTGGCCCGCATCGCGTCCGACAACAGGTGGCTGTGGCTATGGGTCCTGGCCTTCGCCGGGACGACACCGGAAATCTAACCTTGATTTCGCCATTGACAAACCTATTCGCTAATATCTAACCTCCCCGCCAACTCCATAACCATCCGCGAAATGCGGACATAAAAGAGAGGAAACAACGATGAGAGGGCTTTTGGCCTGCGCGATGCTCGCGGCCGTGACTTCGGCTGCCATGACAACGGCTGCCACCGCGCAAGTTTCCGACGACGCGGTACGGATCGGCGTGCTGACGGATCTGTCGAGCTGGGGTCGCGACAACAGCGGGCCGGGGTCGGTCGAAGCCGCGAAAATGGCGGTCGAAGAGTTCGGGCCGACCGTGCTCGGCAAGCCGATCGAGATCATCAGCGCCGACCACCAGATGAAGACCGACGTCGGCGTGCAGATCGTGCGCGGCTGGTTCGACAACGGCAAGGTCGACGCCGTCGTCGATATCCCCAATTCCGGCATCGCGATCGCCGTCCACAACATGGTGCGCGAGCGAGGCAAGATCGCGCTGCTGTCCGGCCCCGGCGCGAGCTCGCTGACCGACGAACTGTGCAGCCCGAATACGGTGCACTTTACCTACGATACTTACGCGCTGTCGAAGGTGACGGCCTCTGCCGTGGTCAAGGAAGGCGGCAAATCATGGTACTTCATCACCGCTGACTACGCCTTCGGCCAGCAGCTCGAGAAGGATGCAACGCGCTTCATCAACGAGATGGGCGGCAAAGTGCTGGGCGGCGTGAAGCATCCGACCAACACGGCGGACTTCTCGTCTTTTGCGCTGCAGGCCCAGAGCTCGAAGGCCGACGTCGTCGCCTTCGCCAATGCCGGCCAGGACACCGATAACGCGATCAAGCAATCCGGCGAGTTCGGCCTGGTGCAGGGCGGCCAGAAGCTCGTTGGTCTGTTGATGTTCGACACCGACGTGCACGCAATCGGGCTCAACGCCGCGCAGGGCACCTACATGACCACGGCCTCGTACTGGAACATGGACGAGGCGACCCGCGCCTGGTCGAAGAAATTCTATGAGCGCACCAAGGTGATGCCCACCATGATCCAGACCGGCGTCTATGGCGCGGTGCTGCATTATCTCAAGGGCATCAAGGCTGCCGGCACCGACGATCCCGCCAAGGTGATGGCCAAGATGCGCGAGCTGCCGATCGAGGATATGTTCGTCCATGGCGGCAAGTTGCGGGAGGATGGCCGCGTGATCCGCGATATGTATCTGGCCAAGGTGAAGGCACCCGAGCAGTCCAGGGAACCCTGGGACTATCTGGAGATCATCAAGACCGTGAAGGGCGAGGATGCCTTCCGCCCGGCCTCCGAGTCCAAATGTCCGCTGCTGAAGAAGTGAGGCCCGCATGACCGGCAACGAGCGCAACGCAGGCGAAACCTACGAGTGCGATGTGCTCGTGGCCGGATCGGGCGCATCCGGCATGTCGGCCGCGATCACCGCGCGCTACCGCGGGCTCGACGTGCTGATCGTTGAGAAGGAGCCGCGCTTCGGCGGCACCACCGCGCGTTCCGGCGGCTGGCTCTGGATCCCCGGCACCTCGCTGGCGCGGGCCTACGGCATCGAGGAGACGCCGGAGCAGGCGCGTACCTATTTGCGGCATGAGGCCGGCAACAATTTCGATGCCGCGCGCGTCGATGCGTTCTTGAGCGCCGGCCCCGAGGCGGTCGATTTTTTCACCACCAAGACGGCGCTGCGCTTCGACATGCCGCTGGTGTTTCCGGACTATCACGCCGAAGCACCGGGCGGCGCCCAGGGCGGCCGCTCGATGGTGACGCGCCCGTTCGACGGCCGCGAGCTCGGCGACCTCATCAAGACGCTCGGCATGCCGCTGCCCGAGCTCACCGTGTTCGGCATGATGTTAGGCTCCGGCAAGGAGATCATCCATTTCATGCGCGTGACCAAGTCGGTGACCTCGGCGGCCTACGTCGCGAAACGACTGTCGCGACATCTGATGGACGTGCTGCGCTATGGCCGCGGCATGACGCTGACCAATGGCAATGCGCTGGCGGGCCGCCTCGCCAAATCAGCGCAGGATTTGAAGATTCCGATGTGGCTGTCCTCGCCGGTGCGCGAGCTGACGGTCGAGAGCGGCGCCGTGACCGGCGCGATCGTCACCCGCGAAGGGCGCGACGTCCGCGTCCGCGCGCGGCACGGCGTCGTGCTGGCCTGCGGCGGTTTCCCGCATGACGTGGCACGGCGCCAGAAGATGTTTCCGCATGCACCGACCGGCAACGAGCACTACTCGCCGGGACCAACCGGCAATACCGGCGACGGGCTGCACCTTGCGGAAAGCGCCGGCGGCCATATCGAGGACCGCCTGCCGAATGCGGCGGCCTGGGTGCCGGTATCGCTGACCACGCGCAAAGACGGATCAAAGGGCGTGATGCCGCATTTCATCGACCGCGCCAAACCCGGCGTGATCGCGGTGATGCGCGACGGCAGGCGCTTCGCCAACGAAGGCAATTCCTACCACGATTTCGTCCAGGCCATGGTCAAGGCCGCCAAGCCCGGCGAGCAGATCGCGGCCTTCCTCGTCTGCGACCACAAAACGCTGCGGAAATATGGCCTGGGCTGCGTGCCGCCCTTCCCGATGCCGCTCGGCCATCATTTGCGCACCGGCTATCTCATGCGCGGCGATACGCTGGAGGCGCTTGCGGCGAAGGCCGGCATCGATGCCAAAACCTTCGTCGAGACTGTGGCGCAGTTCAACGCCACGGCACCGCAAGGCTTTGATGCCGCCTTCGGCAAGGGCTCGAAAGCCTATAACCGCTACCAGGGCGATGCGCTGCACGGCCCGAACCCTTGCGTCGCGCCGCTGGAGAACGGCCCCTTCTACGCCATCAAGATGGTGGTCGGCGATCTCGGCACCTATGCCGGCATTGTCACCGACGAGAACGCGCGGGCGCTCGATGCGGAGGGCCGGGTCATTCCGGGGCTTTATGCGGCCGGCAACGACATGGCCAGCATCATGGGCGGCAATTATCCCGGCGCCGGCATCACGCTTGGGCCGGCGCTGACCTTCGGCTACATTGCCGGCCGTCATCTCGCCGACAGCGCTGCCAAGCGCGATGCGGCATAGCGCTCGCCAGGAGGCGCATGAAGAGAGAAAGCCGCGGCATCCAGTCGATCGAGGTCGGCGGAGAATTGCTCCGCGCGCTCGCGAGATGCGGCGAGCCGATGATGCTGCGCGATCTCGCGCGCGAGGCCGGCATGACGCCGGCCAAGGCGCATCCCTATCTCGCGAGCTTCTCGCGCATCGGGCTGATCGAGCAGGACGAGATCACCGGCCGCTACGAAATCGGGGCGCTGGCGCTGGAACTCGGGCTGATCAGCCTGCGCCGCCTCTCCGGCGTGCGCATCGCGGGACCGAAGATCGCGGCGCTCGCAAGTCAAATCGGGCATGCGGTCTCGCTCGCGGTCTGGGGCACGCATGGGCCGACGGTCGTGCAGCTGGAAGAGCCCGCCCAGCCCGTCCACATCGTGATGCGGGCCGGCTCGGTGATGGCGCTGCTGGAGACCGCGACGGGCCGGGCGTTTGCAGCGTTCCTGCCGGAGAAGACGATCAATGCCGCGCTGGAAAGCGGCCTCGATCGCCATGGCGTCGGTTACAATCCGAAGCGGGCGGTGAAGGGCGCGAAGCTCGCCGAGATGCTCACTGAAGTCCGCAAGCACGGTCTCGCCCGCGCGCTCGGCGATCCCCTGCCCGGCGTCAACGCGTTCTCCGCGCCGGTGTTCGACCACTCCGGCCATGTCGCGCTGGTCATTACCGCGATGGGACCGGAAGGCACATTCGATGCGCGCTGGGACAGCCCGATCGCCCACGCCCTGCGCGACTGCGCCGGCGGCATCTCGAAGCGGCTGGGTCACGGGATGACGATCGCAGCGGAGTGAACGACAGTTCTCCGAGTCGTCCTGGCGAAAGCCAGGACCCATACCGCGTGATCTATCGAGTCGGTTGGTCGTAGTACCGAACGACGAGTCTTCGCCAAACGCCTCCCTGGGGTAATGGGTCCTGGCTTTCGCCAGGACGACATCGAATATGGCCAATCAATTCGTCACCCACCCTGCTTACAATGACGCGGTCGCTACTTCTCCTTCACCGGCACCGTGTAGTTCAGGATCAGCCGCCCGCCATCCGGATAGATCGTCTGTCCCGTGATGTATGACGCATCGTCGCTGGCGAGGAATGCGACGACGCAACGCCGGCATTGTTGACCATGATGTCGAGCCGGCCGAACTCTTTCGCGGCCGTCGCAACGATCTGATCCACGTCCGTCCGCTTGGCAACATTGCCGGGGACCACGCGCAGGGCATCCGGCCGGCCGAGCTCGGCGGCCGTCGCGTGAGGCCATCGGCATCGACATCCGAGATGACGACCTTGACGCCGTCGTCGAGAAATCGCTTCGCCCAGGCCTTGCCGATACCGCGTGCCAGCTTCATGTCTGCCTCCAGTTGCTCACATCGCTTCGATTGTTGCGATCAGCCAAACACGCGCGGGCGCAGTCCGGCGTGAAACCAGGTGATCATGGAATAGATGTCGTACACTGGCAGCCCGACTTCGGCCTGCAACGCAGCCGCATAAGGCGGCATGTTGGTGCATTCGAGCACGATGGCGCCGACGTCCGTATGCCTGGCGACAAGCTCCTTGCCCGCCTCGACCACGTCGCGCTCGGCCTGCGCGATGTCCATATCGTCCTTCTCCGCCTTGATCAGGACGCGGAAAAACTCCTTGCCGTTCTCGGTGCCGACCAGCGGCGTGTCGAGCGGCACGCCGGCACCTGCGAGATGGGCCGGCGTCAAGGTCGAGCCCGACACCGTGACGAGGCCGACGCGCTTGCCCGGCGGCAAGGTCGCCTGCACCCAGGGCACCTGCATCAGCGACGAGGTCGCGACGGGAACGCCGACGGCGGCCGCGATTTCCTTCTGGAACAGCGAGAGGAAGCCGCAATTGGTGGTGATCGCCTCGGCCCCTAGCCGCACCAGGTCCTTGGCCGCATCGATGAAATCCGGCAGCAGGCCGGCCGCGCCCTTCAGCACCACCTTCTCCGGCGTTGCCCCGCTCACCACGCGGTAGAGCACCGGAAACGGCCAGGTCGTGCCGTTGCCCATGTCGCCGGGAATGCGGGGGAAGCGCGCTTCGAGCATCAAGATGCCGAGCTGCGCTCCATAAATAGCCTTGCCGCCACGGGCGATACGGGAAGACGAGTTGGCAGATGAGTTGGGAAGAGTGGTCATGCTGCGGCCTCAGAGGAAACGGTCGGGTGCGAACAGCGCCAGCGGAATCTCCGGCGGCTTGCCGCTCAGAAGCTGCGCAACGAGGCGGCCGGTGCGGGCCGAGCCGACCAGGCCAATATGGCCGTGGCCGAAGGCATAGACAATGTCGCGCGAGGCCCGTGCGTAACCTATGCAGGGGCGGCCATCCGGCATGCTCGGCCGATGACCGAACCAGGTCTTGATGCGCGAGGCCGGAATGTCCTTCGGAAGTTTCGGGAACATGCTGAAGAGATGATCGCGCAGGATCTCGGCGCGCTTCCAGTTCGGTGCGGCCTTCAGGCCCGCGATCTCGACGGTGCCGGCGGCGCGTAGGCCCTTATCGGTCCAGTTCACCACCATCTTGGCATCGGACGCCATTATCGAGCTGCGCGGACCGGACTCCGGATTCTCGATCATGACGTGGTAGCCGCGCTCGGTCTCGAGCGGCAGCGGATCGCCCACGGATGCCGTGAGCTGCTTCGAGCGGGCGCCGGCGGCCACGACTGCGGCATCGCAAGGAATTTCGCCGGTTTCAGTGAGAACAGCCAGGAGCTTGTCGCCGGAAAGCTTGAAACCAGTTGCCTTGGCGCGGACGAGCTTCACGCCGCTCGCAAGCGCATGATTGGCAAGGGCCGCAACGTAAGCACCGGGATCGCGGCAGCGCCCGGCCTCCTCCACCACCACGCCAAAAGTGTAGCGCGGGTGCAAATCCGGCTCACGCTGACGCATTTCGTCGGCATCAAGCTCGAGCCACTTGACGCCGACGCGCTTGCGCAGGCGCCAGCCGAGGTCGCCGTCGAAATTGCCCCGCGACAGGAACACGTGCATCACGCCGTTGCGCTCGATCAGCTGGGGCACACCGGCCTCCTCCGCAAGCCTCCTGTGCAGGAGCGGCGCGTCCTTCAAGAGGTCGCGCAGCGCAAACGCGGTCTTCTCGACGCGCGCCTCGGTCCAGCCCGAGAGCAGATATTTGATCAGCCAGGGCAAGGCCTTCGGCAAGTAAGACCAGCGGATCGCGAGCGGGCCGAGCGGATCCATTAGATAGCCTGGCACCTTCTTCCAGATGCCAGGCTCGGCCGGCGGAATCACCGAATGCGAGGAGAGCCAACCGGCATTGCCATAGCTCGCCGCCTGTTCGCCGCCAGGCTCGCCCGGATCGATCAGCGTGACGCGATGGCCCTCGCGCAATGCCTCGATGGCGCTGATCACGCCGACCGCGCCGGCACCGATGATGGCGACGTGGAGGCTTTGCGACATCGCTTAAGCCTTCACCGCGGGCGCGAAATCCTTGCTGACCGACATCGCGCGCGGATCGATGATGCAATGCAGGATCGACGGCTTGCCCGAGGCGAGCGCGCGCTCGAAGGCCGGCGCAAATTCTTCGGTGCGCTCGACACGCTCGCCGTGGCCGCCGAACGCTTTTGCGTACATCGCAAAGTCCGGGTTCTTGAGCTGGGTGCCGACCACGCGGCCCGGATAGTCGCGCTCCTGGTGCATGCGGATGGTGCCGTATTGCGAATTGTCGACGACGATGACGACGAGCGGCGCGTCGTACTGCACGGCGGTCGCGAACTCCTGGCCGTTCATCAGGAAGCAGCCATCGCCGGCAAAGGCGACGACGGTCCGATCCGGGTATTGCCGTTTGGCGAGCACCGCGGCCGGCACGCCGTAGCCCATCGAGCCCGAGGTCGGGGCGAGCTGGGCCGCAAAGCTGTGGAAGCGGTGATGGCGATGGATCCAGCCCGCATAGTTGCCGGCGCCATTGCAGACGATCGCATCCTTGGGCAGGCGGTCGCGCAGCCAGGTCATGACCTGGCCATATTGGAACGCGCCCGGCAACTCGCGCGCGGTCTCGGTCCAGGCCAGGTAATCGGCGTGCGCTTTCGCCGCCTCGCCCTTCCAGGCCGGCGCGGCCGAAGGCCTCAGCGTCTCGACGGCGGCGGCGAAGGCGGCGGGCGTCGCCTGGATCGCGAGCGCCGGCTGGTAGACGCGGCCGAGCTCTTCGGAGCCGGGGTGCACGTGGATCAGCTGCTGTTGCGGGGTGGGAATGTCCAGCAGCGTATAGGACGAGGATGGCATTTCCGACATGCGGCCGCCGATGAGAAGCACGACATCGGCGCCATCGATGCGCGCCTTCAGCCCCGGGCTCGGCCCGATGCCGAGATCGCCGGCGTAATGCGAATGATCGGCGTCGATCAGCGAGGCCCGACGGAACGAGGTCGCGACCGGCAGGTCGAACCGCTCGGCAAACCGCGCGATGCTCCTGGTCGCTTCATCCGTCCAGCGCGAGCCGCCGAGAATGACCAGCGGCGCCTTCGCGCTCGCGAGCATGGCACTGAGGCGTTCGATGTCGGCGGGCGCCGGCCAGCTCACCGCTGGCTCGATCCGCATAGCATCGGCAACGGCTGCGCTTTCCGTCAGCATGTTCTCCGGCAGCGAGATCACCACAGGCCCCGGACGCCCCTGCATTGCGACGCGGAAGGCGCGCGCGACCAGCTCCGGAATGCGATCGGGACGGTCGATCTCGACCGCCCATTTCGCCATGGTGCCGAACACCGCCTTGTAGTCGAGCTCCTGGAACGCCTCGCGCTCGCGCATGCCGATATCGACCTGGCCGACGAACAGGATCATCGGCGTCGAATCCTGCATGGCGATGTGGACGCCGTGGCTGGCATTGGTTGCGCCCGGGCCGCGGGTGACGAAGCAGATTCCGGGCCTGCCCGTGAGCTTGCCATAGGCCTCCGCCATCATCGCGGCGCCGCCCTCGGCTCGGCAGATCATGACGTCGATCGGGCTGTCATGCAGCGCGTCGAGCGCCGCGAGATAGCTCTCGCCCGGCACACAGGTGACGCGCTCGACGCCCTGGGCGACCAGCTGGTCGATCAGGATCTGGCCCCCGGTGCGGGTGTTGCGAATGGTCATGATAGCTCCCTGCAGGCTCTGGCGACGCGCTTGACGGCTTTCGCGCAAGTTTTGCTCGGAGGTGGCGTAGGACAGGCGGAAATAAGGAGCAAGACCGAAACCGCTGCCCGGCACCCCGGCAAATGCAGCTCTGCATTCTCCCGGCGCATTTTGCCCGGGTTTGCGCTTCTCTTCATCCCCTCTTGGAGCAGGGCAATCGCATTTGACGTGAGAACTTGGGACGATGAACCTTCCCCAGCGTCATGGCCGGGCATAGCCGTCCGAAGGACGGCGTAGCTTCCGCTCGCCTATGTCCCGGCCATCCACGCCTTGCTCCGCAGCACAGAGAACGTGGATGCCCGGGACAAGCCCGGGCATGACGACCTCTCGTGAATGTTCATATGCGATTGCCCTGACCTCTTGGAGGGGCAGGCGTGCGCCCAGGCGATGTTTCTGCGTCATTCCGGGGCGCGCCGCTTGGCGCGAACCCGGAATCCATTTTGCGGCGTCGCCTGCTGCCGATGGATCCCGGGTTCGCGCTTCGCGCGCCCCGGAATGACGGCTACCAAGCTGATATGCAGCGCGAGCTATCGATGCTCGATCGCGCGGATGGCGCCGCGCAGCTCGGCGAGGCCGCGCAGGCGGCCGATCGCGGTGTAGCCGGGATTGGTGCGCTTGGTGGCAGCGAGATCGTCGAGCATGCGGTGGCCGTGATCGGGCCGGAAGACGATCTGCCGGTCCGGCGAGCGCCGCGCGTTCTCCCTCAGCAGCGCTTTGAGCACCGCGATCATGTCGACGTCGCCGTCGAGATGATCGGATTCGTAGAACGACAGGCCGTCCGCCTCGCGCTTGGTCGCGCGCAAATGCGCAAACGCGATGCGCGGGCCGAAGCGTTCGGCCATCTCGGGCAGATTGTTGCCGGCGCGGACGCCGAGCGAGCCCGTGCACAGGCAGATGCCGTTGGCCTTCGACGGCACGGCATCGAACAGCGCCTGATAGTCGTCGGCAGTCGAGGCGATGCGCGGCAGGCCGAACAGCGGGCGCGGCGGATCGTCCGGATGCAGCGTCAGCGAGACGCCGAGCTGCTCGGCCAACGGCGCGACGCGCTCAAGGAACTCGGTGAGATGCCGGCGCAGGATGTCCCGCGTGATGTCGCGATATTGCTCGAGCCGGTCGCGGAACTGCGGAATGGTCATCGGTTCGGTGGTCGAGCCCGGCAGCGCGCTGGCGATGACCATGACGAGGTAGTCGATGTCGGACTGGCTCATCGTCTCAAAGAGTTTCTTCGCGCGCGCCTGCTGCTCCGGCGAATACTCCTGAGCTGCGGCAGGGCGCTTCAGGATGTGCAGCTCGAACGCGGCAAAGCGGTCCTGGTCGAAGCGCATGGCGCGGGCGCCGTTCGGCAGCTCCCATTCCAGATCGGTGCGGCACCAGTCGACCACAGGCATGAAGTTGTAGCAGATGATCTTGATGCCGGCGGCGGCCACGGCCTCGAGGCTTGCGATCCAGGTTTCGATCGAGCGCGTGGCCTTGCCGCCTAGGCGCTTCACGTCATCCGGAATCGGGATCGACTCCACGACCGACCAGGTCAAGGGCGAACGGCCAGGCTGACCGCGCTCGATGAAATTCTTGCGCTCCTCGACCGCCTGGCGCGTCCAGGCCTCGCCGATCGGTACCTGATGCAGCGCCGAGACGATGTCCGTCGCGCCGGCCTGCCTGACATCGTCGAGCGATACGGGATCATCGGGCCCGTACCAGCGCCATCCCTGCGACATCATCTAGAATCTCCCGGATCAGTTTGCAGTCAGCACGACCTTGACGCTCTGCGAACGGTCGAGTGCCAGTCGCAGCGCGTCCGGCGCAGTCGACAGCGGCCGCTCGGCGGTGACCAGCGACAACACATCGACGCTGCCGTCGGCGATCAGTTCCACCGCCGTCATGAACTCGAAGCCGAAACGGAACGAGCCGCGCAGGTCGATCTCCTTGGCCATGACGGCATTGGCCGGCACCGGAATCTGCCCGCCCGGCAGATTGCCGATCTGCACCACCGTGCCGCCGCGCCTGACGATACCGATGGCACTGGCAAGGCCCGCGGCAGTGCCCGAAACCTCGAAAGCGACATCATAGGGACGCGAAGCAGCTTGGGCTTTCAAGCCCTCCTCTCCGCCCGAAACGTTCTCGACGTGATCGGCGCCGAGCCGGCTCGCGAACGCGAGCGGCGCCGGTGCGATGTCGGCCACCGTGATGTCGGCGATGCCGGCGCGGCGCGCGGCGAGCATGGTCAACAGCCCGATCGGGCCGGCACCGAAGATGATGCCGCGCTTGCCCTCGATGTTGCCGGCGCGGGCGACCGCGTGCAGGCAGACCGCGAGCGGCTCGGCGAGCGCCGCGGCCTGATAGGAGACGTGATCGGGAATCTTCACACATTGCGCGGGGATCGCATCGAAATAGTTGGCAAAGCCGCCCTGCATGTGCGGCGTCTTCGAGGCCGAGCCCATGAAGTAGATGTTCTCGCAGAGGTTCGGCCGGCCCTCGCGGCAGGCGACGCAATGGCCGCACCAGCGCGATGGGTTGACGGCGATACGGTCACCGACCTTCAGGTTCGGCGCGGAGCCAGAGATCTCCACGACTTCGCCGGAGATCTCGTGGCCGAGCACCAGCGGCGACTTCACGACGAAATCGCCGGTCCGGGCGTGACGGAAGTAGTGCATGTCCGAACCGCAGATCCCGCCAGCGCCGAATCGGACGCGCACCATGCCGGATGCGAGCTTGTCGAGCGGATGCTCGACCATGCGCAGATCTTCGGGGCCGAACAGGGTTGCAGCGAGAGCTGTGGATGTCATTTGGAGAGTCCCATGTATTTAGGCAGCCAGAGGGTCAATTCGGGGATGTAGGTGATCGCGATCAGCGCGAGCATCAGCGGCACCAGCCAAGGCAGGATCGCAACCGTGGTGCGCTCGACCGACAGCTTTGCCACGCGCGCCAGCACGAACAGCACCATGCCGAGCGGCGGGTGCAAGAGCCCGATCATCAGGTTCAGCGTCATGATCAGGCCGAAATGGACCGGATCGATGCCGAGCTTGAGCACGATCGGCAGCAGGATCGGCACCAGAATGGTGATCGCCGCCGTGGTGTCGATGAAGCAGCCGACGAACAGGATCAGGATATTGGCGAGCGCCAGAAACACCCATTTGTTGTGGGTGATGCTGAGCATCCAGTCCGAAAGCAACTGCGCGGCCTGCGACACCGTGAGAAGCCAGGCGAAGATCGAGGCGGCCGTGACGATGAACAGCACCGAAGCGGTGGTCTCGATTGTGTCGAAGGTCGCCTTGGCCACGGTCTTCAGCGTCATGGTGCGGTAGCGCACCAGGCCCAGGAACAGCGACCAGATCACCGCCGCAACCGCGGCTTCCGTCGGCGTGAACCAGCCGAGCGTCATGCCGCCGATCAGGATCACCGGCGCCATCAGCGCCATCACCGCGGAGAAATCGAAGTACCAGTCGATCGCGAGCAGCGCGCCGAGGCCGATGACAACCGCCATGTTGGTCGACATGCCGGCCAGTGTCATCAGCCAGATCGCAAGCGGGAAGCTCAGCACCACGACGATCTCGAGCCCAGCCGAACCGAGCTGCGGCCAGGAGAACGGCGTGTCGCTGCCCCATTTATTCTTGTGCGCGAAGTAGGTGACGGTGGCCATCATCAGCAGGGTCAGGACGACGCCCGGAATGACGCCGCCCAAAAACAGCGCGCCGATCGAGACGTTCGCCATCATGCCGTAGATCACGAAGGGCAGCGACGGCGGAATGATGGGCCCGAGCGTTGCCGAGGCCGCGGTGACGCCGACCGAGAACTCGGTGGAATAGCCGTGGTCCTTCATCGCCTTGATCTCGATGGTGCCGAGGCCGGCGGCATCCGCGATCGCGGTGCCGGACATGCCGGAGAAGATCACCGAGCCGATGATGTTGACGTGACCGAGACCGCCGCGCATCCAGCCGACCAGCGCGACGGCGAATTTGTAGATGCGGCCGGTGACGCCGGCGATGTTCATGAGATTGCCGGCCAGGATGAAGAACGGCACGGCGAGCAGCGGAAAGCTCTCGACGCCGGCGATCATGCGCTGCGCCAGCGTGACGTCGGGTGTCACGCCGCTGACCAGGATATAGAGCAGCGACGACGCAGCCATGGCGATCGCCACGGGCACGCCAAGCAGCATCAGGATGAGAAAGCCCCCAAGCAACAGCAGCATGAAATTACCCTTCCGATCCGTCGTAGGCACCGGGACGTTCGAGGATCGAGTAGCCCTGCCGCCAGTTTTGCAGCGCCACCTGCACGGAGCGCGCGAACATCAGCACGAAGCCGAGCAGCACCGCGTAATAGACGTAGTTCTTGGCAAAATTGATCGTGGTCATCGACTCGTCGCCGATGATCTGGATGTAGACCCAGACCAGCTTGGTGGCGTAGCCGAAGAAGGCGATCCGGATCAGGTCGATCACCGTCGACAACGCCCGCGCCACGAGGTGGGGCAGATAGCGGTAGATCAGGTCGACCTGGATGTGCCGCGACAGCCGCACGCACATCGACGAGCCGATGAAGACCACCCCGATCAGGCAGTAGGTCGCGATCTCCTCGGTCCAGGCGTAGCTGTCGTTGAGCACGTAGCGGGTGAAGAACTGGAGGAAAACGGCGAGCGCCATCACCCAGAAGATCGCGAGCGCCAGCCAGTCCTCGAAAGCGTAGATGCCGAGGTCCACCTTCGGCGTCGCCTCCTCCTCGAAGGTATGGGCGATCTCGTCCGCGGTGATTTGCCGGTGCAATTCGGCGGTGGACATGTGGTTACTCCTCGAATGGACTGGCCGTCATTCCGGGGCTCGCAAAGCGAAACCCGGAATGTCAGTCGAGCTGCTACTTCACGTCCTGGATGCGTTCCCAGTCGGCCTTGCGATAGCCGAAGGTCTCGAACGCGACGTTCTTCAGCACGGTGTCGCGGAATTCGTTCTTGTCGACTTCGGTCACGGTCAGGCCCTTGTCCTTGAAGAAGGCGACCAGCTTGGCTTCGTTCTGCTTGATCTCCTCGGTTGCCTTGGCCGCCGCCTCCTGGGCCACGTCGGTGAAGATCTTCTTGTCCTCGTCGCTCAGCTTCTTCCAGAGCGCACCGGCAACCACCGTGTTGAGGTGATCGACGATGTGGCCGGTCAGCACGATGTGCTTCTGCACCTCGTAGAACTTCTTGGCCTCGATCGTAGTCAGCGGGTTCTCCTGCGCCTCGACGGTGCCGTTCTGGAGCGCGAGGTAGACTTCGGCAAAGGCGATCGGCGCGGTGTTGGCGCCGCAGGCACGCGGCATCGCCAGATAGGCCGGGACGTCGGGCACCCGCATCTTCAGGCCCTTCAGGTCGGCGCAATTCTTGATCGGCTTGTTCGACGAGGTCTGGCGAACGCCGTAGTAGGTCACCGCGACGATGTGGTGGCCGCTCTTGTCCTCGTAGCCTTTGGCGAGCTCCTTGAAGATGTCGCTCTTGGTGTAGGCGAGCAGATGATCGGCGTTGCGGAAGGTGTAGGGATAGTAGGTCACGCCGATCGGCGGAAAGCTCTTGGCCGCAAAGCTCGAGCCGGAGATGATGATGTCAACCGAGCCGAGCGAGAGGCCCTGATTGATGTCGGCCTCCTTGCCGAGCTGGGACGCCGGAAAGACATCGATCGCATAGCGCCCGTTGGTGCGCTTGCCGATCTCCTGCGCCGCCCAGAGCGAGGCGGTATGGAACGGCTCCGAGGTCTCGTAGACATGGGCCCATTTGAGCTTGGTCTGAGCCATGCCGGCATTGGTCGTCGCACACATCGCCGCGGCCGAGACCGCGAGCACCATCGTCATTTTCTTCAACACTGACTGTTCCTCCATCTTTTAGGTCTGCTTCTTGTTCGCCCGGCACCCAATGGGAATACGGACCGTCCAATGTCATCGCCGCCGTGCAGTCCCGCTCTTTCCGGTTTCCTTGGCCTGCTTGCTCGGCGCCCGTTTTGGCCTTGCCGGCTTTGCTATGGATCGGGCCGCCCGGCTGCGCCCGGAGGCCGATCCGGCCACGGTCTCCGGGCCAAAGTTCTGGGCAAAGCGTTCCTGGGAGCGCGCCAGATGATTGCGCATCGCATCGCGCGCGGCCCCGGGATTGTGCGCCGCAATGGCATCGCGCACCGCGCGATGCTCATCGAGCGCCGCGTGCCAGGTGCGCGGGTTCTCGAAATAATGCGCGAGCTGCGCGAAATAGGGATTGAGGCGCTGGTCGAAGAGATCGCCGACCACGCGCACCAGAACGGCGTTGCCGAGGCTGCCGGCGATCGCGACGTGAAAGGCGCGGTCGTGGATCATCGAGGCTTCGCCGGGATGCGCGACATTCTCCATCGCAACCAGAGAGGCATCGATGCGCGCGATGTCGTCCTTCTTCGCGACGCGCGCGGCTTGCTCGGCGATCGCGCTCTCGAGGAATTCGCGGGCCCGCAGCAGTTCGAACGGGCCTTCGATGACCGCGGCAGGCACGGGCACCGCGGCACCCGCAGGTTCGATCACGTAGATGCCGGAACCGACACGGATACGGAGGCGGCCTTCGACTTCGAGTGCGATCAGCGCCTCGCGCACCGTCGGCCGCGAGACCTTGAGCTGTTCGGCGAGCTCGCGCTCGGTCGGCAAGCGGCTGCCGACCGCGTATTCACCGCTGTCGATCAGGCTTCGCAATTGATCGGCGACCTGGCGATAGAGCCGTCTCGCCTCCACAGCTTCCAGCGGCACGCTGGCCTCCCCGTAAAGGGTCTCGCCGGGAAGCTTCGCGCCCCGGCGGCCCGCCAATTTTGGAAAATTGGTCTTACCAATTGACCGGAGCATTGACCCAGGTCAGGCGCCATGTCAAGCAGCGGCAAAGCAAGGGGGAGAGACGACCATGCGCCTTAATTCTATGCGCCTTGGCCGCGCCAATCTCGATCGGCTGCCGCCGGCCATCCGCCGCCCGGCCTATGACCGTTCGCGCGTCACGCCCGGCATCGTCCATCTCGGCCTCGGCGCCTTCCATCGCGCCCATCAGGCCGTCGTCATCGACGATTGTCTTGCCGCCGGCGCCGCCGCCTGGGGCATCGTCGGCGCGAGCCTGCGCAGTCCGGATACGCGCGACGCGCTCGCGCCGCAGGACCATCTCTACACGCTCGCGGTGCGCGCCGCCGAAGACACCGAGCATCGCGTGATCGGCGCGCTGCTTGGCAGCCTCGTTGCGCGCGAGAACCCGGCCCGGCTGGTCGACACGATGGCCGATCCGGCCATCCGCATCGTCTCCCTCACCGTCACAGAGAAAGGCTATTGCCACACGCCGCAGACCGGCGATCTCGACGAGCGGCATCCGGACGTCGTGCATGATCTGAACAATTTTGACGCACCGCGCTCGGCCCCCGGATTCATCGTTGCCGCCCTTGCACGCCGGCGGACGCAAGGCGTTGCGCCCTTCACCGTGCTGTGCTGCGACAACCTCGCCGCCAATGGCCATACCGTGCAGCGGATCGTGACGCAGTTCGCGGCGCTGCGATCGAAGGAGCTCGGCAAGTGGATCGCCGATACGGCCACCTTTCCCTCGACCATGGTCGACCGCATCGTACCCGAGACAACCGATGCCGACCGAGATGCGGTTTCCGCTGCGCTTGGCCTCCGCGACGCGTGGCCGGTCATGACCGAGCCGTTCACGCAGTGGGTGGTCGAGGACCGCTTCGCCGCGGGCAGGCCTGATCTCGCCGCCGCCGGTGTCGAGCTCGTCGCGGACGTCAAGCCGTTCGAATTGATGAAGCTGCGTCTTCTCAACGCCAGTCATTCGGCGCTGGCCTATCTCGGCTATCTCGCCGGCTACGAGACCATCGCCGACACCATGACCGATCCGCACTTCGCGCGGCTTGCCGACCAAATGATGGAAGAGGCCGCGGTGACGCTGACGATGCCATCCGGCACTGATCTTGCGGCCTACCGCGCCTCGCTGCTCAAGCGCTTTGCCAATCCGGCTCTGCATCACCGGACCTGGCAGATCGCGATGGACGGCTCGCAAAAATTGCCGCAGCGCTTGCTTGGCGCGATGCAGGACCGCCTCGCCAGGAACCTGCCGATCGAGACCCATGCGCTCGCGGTAGCCGGCTGGATGCGCTACGTCACCGCGATCGACGAGCAAGGCCGCGCGATCGACGTGCGCGATCCGCTCGCCGGCGAATTCGCGACACTGGCGCGCGAGGCCGGTCCCGTCGCCGAGCGGCTTGCGCCTGCACTGCTCGGCGTCGAAAAATTGTTCGGGCCGCTCGGAGCCGAGCCACGACTGCGCACGGCGGTCACCACTGCACTCGGCCGTCTCTATGCGGACGGTGCGCGGCGGTCGGTCGACACGCACGTTTCGCTCTGACGGCAGCCGAATATCGATGCTGCACTGCGGCTAAAATCAACGGAAGTCGCGCTTGATTTTTCCGCGTCCTTGCCTCACCCGGGAGGCATGACGAAGGACAACAAGGTCATCGCCGCCAACGCGGCCTTTTACGCTGCCTTTTCGACGGGCGACTTTGCCGGCATGGAACGGATGTGGGCGGACGATGACGCCATTTCCTGCATCCATCCCGGCTGGCCGGCCATCGTCGGGCGGGCCACCGTGATCGGGAGCTGGCGCGATATCCTGCAAAGCCCGGAGCGGCCGCAGATCGTCTGCGCCGAGCCGCAGGCGATCGTCGACGGCGACAGCGCGCGCGTACTCTGCATCGAGATCGTCGACGGCACCGCACTTGCCGCCGCCAACCATTTCAAGCGCGTCGGCGACGGCTGGCGCCTGGTGCACCACCAGTCGAGCCCGATCGCCCAGATTGTCGAGCAGGCTGAGGAAGATAGCCCGTCTCGCCGCGTCCACTGACGCGGCCAGACACGCCGGCGTGATCTACTGTGCATGGGGTTGTTTTTCACTTTTTTGTTCTGTGGTCTCATCCGAGGCCCGCAAGTTCCGACAGCTCCTCCAGCACGCACCGCGCATCGGCGAAATCATCGTCCCGGAAGAACATGCTGCGGATGATCACGACCGGGATATTGGCACGCGAGGCCGCGAGCAGGCCATTGGCGGAGTCTTCGATCGCGACGCAGTTGGCGGCTTCCAGCTTCAGCCGCCCCAGGATTTCGAGATAGACGTCCGGCGCAGGCTTCTTGTGCCGAACATCGTCGCCGGCGACGATGGCCTCGAAGTCCGCAGCCCAGCGCTTCCCCAGCGCCTGCGACAGCAGCGCATCGATATTGCCGCGCGAGGTGGTCGTCGCGATCGCGAGCCGCTGGCCGCGCGACCTCGCCGCCGCCAGCAGTTCCGCCACGCCCGACCGCAACGGGCAACAGCCGGTCTCGACCAGTTCGGCGTAATGCGCGGTCTTGATGCGGTGAAGCTCTGCGATATCCACGTCCGATAATGGCGCAGCGGCCCGCTGCCTCTCGTGGTAGGCGCGGATGCGTTCCTTGCCGCCCGTTACCCTCAGCAGATCCTTGTAGACGGCACGATCCCAGTGCCAGGCGAGGCTGTGGCGCAGGAAGGCTTCGTTGAAGGCCTGCCGGTGCAGTTCCTCGGTTTCGGCCAGGGTGCCGTCGACATCGAAGATCAGCGCGCTGGCACGCCGGATCAGCTCCGCGGCGTCGTATAGCGCTGCGGCAGGCGCTGCTTCTGCCTGCATGATAGACGCCTCCCTCCAGACGCTCCACTGACAAGCGAGCATCGCCCGCAGTGGCGGACGCGTAAAATTGCAATATCTTTTGCCGGACCCAAAAATCTCTTATGAGCAGGGACGCGCGCTGCGGCGCGAAGGGAATTCCGACCAGCACGGCGGACGCATGCGGCTCTTCATCCTCGGCCTGGGCTATAGCGCAGAGCATTTCGTCCGCAGATTCGGCGGCAGCTTCTCGCACATCGCCGGCACGGTGCGCGATCCCGCGAAGCGGCAAGGCCTAGCGGGCATCGAGGTACATCCGTTTTCCGAGAGCGGTCCGGATCGCGAGACGGTCGAGCGGATGCGCGAGGCCGACGTCCTTCTCGTGTCGATCCCGCCCAGTAGCGCGGGCGACCCGGCCATCGCGGCGTTCGCGGACGTGCTGGCCTCGGCCCGGTGCCGGAAGATCGTCTACCTGTCTACACTGGGCGTGTATGGCGACCACGGCGGCGCATGGGTCGACGAGAGCACGCCCCCGCGGGCCACCCTCGACCGGACGCGCATGCGACTTGCGGCCGAGCGCGCCTGGATGGAGTCGGGGCCCGGCGATGTCACGATCCTGCGGCTTGCGGGCATCTACGGTCCTGGCCGCAACGCGCTGGCGACGCTGCGGGCTGGAACGGCCCGGCGCATCATTAAGCCGGGACAGGTCTTCAACCGCATCCATGTCGACGACATCGCAAGCGCGATCCTGGCTGCGGTACGCCATCAGGGCGGCGGCACGTGGAATGTTTGCGACGACGAGCCTGCGCCGCCGCAGGACGTGATCGCCTATGCGGCAAAGCTTGCAGGCATTGCGCCGCCGGCTGAAGAGGCGTTCGAGACGGCCGAGATGTCGACAATGGCCCGCAGCTTCTACGCCGGCAACGCGCGTGTCTCAAACGCGAAATTAAAGCGCGAACTTGGCGTGACGCTGGCCTACCCGACCTATCGGCAGGGCCTGGATGCGCTGTGGCGCGCTGAATGAATTAGAGGGGTGGTCGGTCAGGCCGCCCCTCTCGAAACCCAGCGTTAGCTCAGAACGCCATATTTCTTGAGCCAGGCCTGCACCCGTTTCCAGGCATCTTCCGCAGCATCCTTGCGGTAGCTGCCGCGATAGTCGGCATGGAAAGCAACGCATTCGCCAATAATTGCCGGCAAGATGCAAATCACCAGCGTGCGAGCACGGCCGGATCTGGATGGCGAAGAAGCTGTAGGTGATGAAGTCGTCGAATTCGAGCATGTTGCCGACGGTGGCGGCCAATGCTGCGCGCTTGACCTGTACGGTTTTGCCATTTGTCCACAGACGACAATCGACATTCCCTGATTTGACTGTGCGCCGGATTTAACCGCGTAGCTGCGCTGCGGCGCAACATCTGTTAACCGAAAAAGGCGGTTCTTCCCCACCTGCCGACGCCGTCCGGAGCTGCAGATACCCCGTCAGCGCGCGCATTTCCAAACCTTCCGTCGCACCAAAAGGGGCGGCGCAATGACCGCAACAACACATCATGTTGCACGGGCATCGCATATCAGCGGAATTTCGTGCGCGAACCTCGGTCATTTGAGTGAAATTTTCAGAAGAGTTGAGCCGCGCGATTTACTCGAACTTTCTTTGTGACGCTCTAGTTCCACGTCCGAAAGTTCCATCTTCCCAGATTGCGCTACCAAAAGCTCAATTGAATAAAGCTTTATCCGACGTGGAATTGAAATGAATTTGGCTCGCGAATCGATTGAATTATTGGGGCAGGTTGCGCGGATCCTGTGGTTCGAAGGTACCAAGCACGGCTTGCGCGATCGCGAATGGATGGCGCTCCGCTTCCTGTCCCGCGCCAACCGGTTTTCCAGGACGCCGTCGGCGCTGGCGAGCTACGTCGGCACCACGCGCGGCACCGCCTCGTTCATCATCGGTGAGCTCGAACGGCTGGGATATCTGGAGCGGACTCGGTCGGCCAAGGACAAGCGTTCGGTGATGCTGAGTGTCACGCAGCAGGGTAAGAAGTTCTTGGTGCGTGACCCCGTCAACGTTCTCGTCGAGGCCATCGGCGTCCTCGACAATGATGCCAAGGTCCGCTTCCGCGACGGGCTCCGGCACGTGCTGGACCAATCGGACGCGGCCGAACAGCGGCATCATACCGACGTTTGCAAGCGCTGCATCTTCCTCCGCGAGGACCGCACCACCACCGACAGCAAGACAGCGGCCGAATACACCTGCCGCTTGTTTCGCGCTCCGATCGCGGAGGCCGAAGTCGAGTTGCTGTGCACCAGCTTCGAGCATCACCGCCAATAAAGAAGTGCGCGGACTACGGTGTTGCCTTGCGTGGCGAATAGACTACGCCACCGCTGGTCTCCACGACGAGGCGGCCGTTCTCGCTCCTGATCTCCTCGATGCGGCCAAGGCCGGGCACCTGTTGTCCCAGCACCGCCTCGATCACACCGTTCGGACTTTGCAGGATGGCAATCCCCTCATAGGCCTGACGGACCGACCAGCCCTTGACCGCCTTGCGCGGTACCGACGTGCGCTCGGATGGAGACACCGAGCCCGTGATCTCGGGCGCTGCGACCGAGGCCATCATCGGCATGGTCTGCGACGACGGCTGAGGCTGCGAGGCGACAGGCGCCGGAGCCTGGATCTGCGCCTGGGCGAGCCTGTCGAGCTTCACCGTCGAGGACGAACTGACGCGCTCGATACGATCCAGGTTCTCGGCAAAACGGCCGAAACGATCGCTGGTCGCCTTGCTCGAGAAATCGACCGCGGTACGCAGGCCGTCCAGGTTTTCGGACACGCCCGACACCTGCTTGCGCAGCTGCGCGACCGTCTCGCGCAGGTTCCTGATCTCCGTATTGGCGGAGGCGCTGGTCTGGCTCGGCTGCGTGGTGAGATAGGCGATCACGCCGGTGCAGGCACAGACCACAAGCACCGCGGCGACCGCCAATGTTGCGAGCGGCACGACCCATGTCGGACGCGGCGGCGGCGGCTTGGCCACAAGCACGGCCGGGCGGATGACAGCCGGCGTAGGCTTCGGTATCGCCATCTTGTCGAGGCGCGCCTTGGCGCGAATGCGCTTGAGTCCCTCGAGCGCCTCCTTGGCGAGAGTTTCATCGCTCGCCGACGCCGACGCAGGTCTCGCGCTGGCAGCGGTCTTTGCCGCACGCGTCGCATTGTCCTTCGCGGCGCTCGCCTGCGGAGCCTGCTTCGCCGCCGCAGGCACATCCGCGGTTTCGTTGGGACGAGCTTTGCCATCGGACAACATATGAAAATGCTCCGTTCGGTTCGATCTGTCGAACCAAACTAGTTGTCGAAGCTTGCCTGAAACGTGCGCGTCGAAAAGTTCACGTCACGCGCAACGCGACGTCGAATGAGTCAGACGCGTCACGCATGCGGCGAGAGTGCGACTCGAAAGACACACATTCGCCAAGATTTTCGCAAAGCTGGAGCCGCCCCGCCATACATGAGTCGAATTGTCGCACATCCAAGCGCACTCGCGAGGGTCAATCGGGAGTTGAAAACGCCTCAGTGCACCTGACCCGCGGTGCCGCCCGAAACAGCTGTAATTGTACGGGTGTACGGAACCATATAACCGCTACGGTGCAAAACTAGTTCGAATTTTGAATCAACTGATGCGATCGAACATACCAAGAAACAACTCGAAACAAACCAACAGCATCAAGCACGCGTAGCAACCGCTTTGTTCCGCGTGCTTGATCGGAAATAGGCAATTGTTACGGTCCTACTCAAGTGATTCTCGCCGGATGGCGAGGAGATCGACACAGTTCAGTGGTGTTCGGACGCGATGAGCAACTTGGCGCAACTGTTCTAGGTCGCTGTCACAATCCGCCCCGCGAGGTGATCCGTAGACACCCGCCGGGCCTCACGTCGTAGCGTTCAGTATCGAGTCGAAGTAACAGGCCTGCACATGCAGGCACTGGATGCGTAGGGCTGCCCGCGAATATGAAACCATAATAACGGTTCGCGGGAAGGAAATATCGTCAAACAGCATGGTTGCCGAGCCGGGCATCACACTAACCCATCCGGCCGCAACACGTGCGAAACAGGGGCGAAAGACTGATGTATATAATCGTTGATGATCGCGAGAGCGTCGCGAACAGCTACGTCGGAGGGCTCGATCGCGAAGGTGTATCGTCGATCGGCTTTTCCTCCGGAGAGTTCTGGGACTGGCTGCAATCCGCCAATGAATCGGATCTGGCAGCAGTCGACGCCTTCCTCCTCGGGGATTGCGATACCCGCGGAAGCCTGCCGCGGGCGATGCGCAAGCGCTCCTCGGCTCCCATCATCGCCATGAGCGGCCAGAAAATGCTCAAGAACACGCTTGAGCTTTTCGAATCGGGCGTGGACGATGTGGTTTACGTACCGATCCATCTTCGCGAGATCCTGGCCCGAACGGCCGCGATCTCACGACGCAGGGTCGGCGACCTGCCAAGGCCCTGCGAAACCAGAATCCAGGTCTTCTTCAACGGACGCGACCCCGAGATCGGCGGCCGCGCCCTCACCTTGCCCCGCCGCGAACTGCGCATTCTCGAATACATGGTCGGCAACCACGGAAAGTGGATCACCAAGACGCAGATCTTCAACGCGGTCTACGGCATCTTCGAGGCAACCTTCGACGAGAGCGTGATCGAGAGCCATGTGAGCAAGCTGCGCAAGAAGCTTCGTGACCGCCTCGGCTTCGACGCCATCGTGGCGCGGCGCTACGTCGGCTATCGCCTCAACATCCCGGCCGGCGAGGCCATCGACGAGTCGATGCAGGATCTCGGCGAGGTCGGCATCCTCCTGAACAGGGCCCACGCCGCCCCGGCGGCGTACCCGGCAGGAAACTGACGCGACACGACATCGATACCAAACGACACCGGCCTCTGCGGCCATATCCCGCAGAGGCCGGTGCATTTTCAGCGGCGGACAGACGGCAGAGCGCCCGGCCGGCTTCGCGGCGCAGGTCGGTTGCGCTACGGCTTCTGCTGGAATTCGTCCTTCGAGACGTAGTTGAAGTCCTCGACCAGGACGTCCTGGACGACGTCGGCCTGCATCCGCTCGTTGACGCGCTGCTTGATGGCGGTCGTGAGGACGGAGAGGTCATAGCGGGCGAGCTTCCTGAAATCGAGGCGCTCGTCCGCATAGATCCTACGGAAGGCTTCATCCACGACGAACGGCTCGGGCGGAACGGTGAGCTGGTGCATGGTCCGCGCCTCCACAGTGTAGACGAAGCGCGCGACGATGTAGCCCTGCACGTTTCCGTTCTCGACCATGGGCACGCTCAGCGCCCGCGTCTTCTGGTATTGCAGCCCGTCGAGATATTCGTCCTTCGCCGGCAGCAGGCTGCCGTTTTCCTTCCAATAGGCCACGGCATAGCTCGTGCCCGCGGTGAGGATGCATACCCACAGTCCGGCCAGCACCAGTCTGATCATCTTCCGTCCTGCACTGCGCGACCGCTATAGGTGCCGTCCGACTCGGCCTCCTTGACCGCCCTGACGATGATGGACGCGACCTCGCGCACGGCGTCGTAGTGCATTTCGAGGATGGCGCGGTTCCGCTCGAGCTTCTGGCGCAGGCGCTGGATTTCCGCGGTGATCTCCGCCTCGGCGCCGAGATGCATCCGCGCCCGCATCAGGCGGACGAATTCCAGCATGCTCCGGCTCTTCCGCGCGCTGAAGTCGTCGAAATCGATCTTCTTCCCGGTCGCGAGCGCGACCGTCTCCTCTTCAATGATACTTTCAAGCCGGCGGATCGACGCCAGCAGGCCCCACACCTCGTCCGATCTCGCCGCATGGGTGCCGTCGGGCGCCACCTCACCGCCGGCATTTGGCAGGTGCACCGGCAACATCACCGCGCCCTGCGTGGCTTCCACCGTCGCCTCGGTGTCGACCTCGGGCTGTTCCATCACCAGCGCCGCCGCGCCTTCATTTGCCTGCATCGGAAATTCACTCCTCAACTTTCGTCACCCATCCCAGATCCATCATCCGCCCTTGCCCGGAACGTCCAGAACGGCCGGATGCGCAGCGGCGAGCTGCCTGGCAATGCCGATCCCCTTGCCCTTCGCAAGCTGGTTGCCGAGCTGCTCCGCAAGCATCGACTTCCAGACGCTGCCGGCGGTCCCCTTGCCGAAGACTTCCTCCGACTCCTTCGGCAACATCGTCTCGACAAAGGTCTGGAGAATGAACGCCTCGAACTTGCGGTAGACCTCGCCCGAGGCCGGCGCCTTGATCACCTGCACCGGCGCCGCGGCGTTCGGCAGCGACGGCTGCGCGTCCGCCGTATTTGCCGTGGACGGATCGCCAGCTGGCGTCGTGGCCGCGGCCTTGCCGACCTCGGCATCCATCGTGGCGGCAAAATCGGCCTCCGGGGATTTCAATGCATCGAGCTTCGCCGTCGCCGCGCGCTGCGTCACGGGATCGGCGGCCGCAAGGACGTCGAGAACGAGGTCGGGTGTCGCGGTCACGATCATGTCTTGTTCCGGTTGGCTGGCCGTGGCGTCCAGTCGCGCACGGCGGGGCTTGTGCCCGTCATCTCTTCGAGCGAGCGCTTCTCCGCCTCGCGAAGCTTGTCCGCGAGCGCCGTTTTCGCGACCTGCTCGAGCTGTTTCACACGGCGGTTCTCCGCGCGGACCTGGTCGAGCTGCTGAGCGGCCCGGGCCTGCAAGGCGCGTGCGCCGACGCTCGTCCTGGTAAGGCGTCGCGCGATCGATTCGTTCGACGAGCCCGCCGGCAACTCCCTTTCGTTCAGAACTCCGACCAGCCAGGTCTGCTCGTCGTGCAAGGTTCTCTCCTGCTGGCGCAATTGCGCGAGCTGCCATTCGGACAACCGAAGCTGAAGCTTCACGAGCGAGACGATCCGGCCGAGCTTGTCCGCGCGCGACGTCATGGCCGGTCATTCCGCCAGCCACGACGACACGCCGAGCATGAATTGCGTCAGCAGCTCGTCGCTGGTGAGGTAGAGCAGCAGGAATCCGCCGAACAGGACGAAGGGCACCGAGATGAAATAGACGGGAATTGCCGGCGTCAGCTTGTTGATGAGGCCGACCGCCAGGTTGACGATGACCGAGTAGACGATGAATGGGCTGGTAATCCGCAGCGTCAGCACGAACGCCTCCGAGAGGCGGCCGACGAGCTGGTCGAGTGCCATGCTTCCGCCGATCCTGTCGCCGGGATGCCAGACATCGTAGGAGTTCATCAGCCCGCGCAGGACCTGCCAATGCTGATCGGTCATGAAGAACAGTGTGGTGACGGCCGCCATGATCAACGGCACCAGGGCCGGTGCCGGGTCGGTGTCACCCACCGGCGTCCCCGGGATGTTGCTGAGGCCGATCGCACTCGCCATCACGGTTGCCATGGTCTGGAGCGCAAGAAAGAACACGCGCCCACCGAGCCCGATGACGCTGCCGACAAGGAGCTCCGAACAGATCAGTAGCGCGAGCGTCAGCGGTGCTGCGTTCTCCGTGAGTGGTTTCAGGACGGCGATCAAGATCGGCGTGAGCGCAAACGTCGTGACCAGCGCGACGAACAGGCGAACCTGGGCCGGAACGTTGACGCTGGAATAGCCGGGCACGAGCATCAGGCAGGCGCCAATGCGGCAGAACACGATGAACGTCACGAGTACGCTGTCGGTGAGGCCGCTGATCACGATATGGCTCCAAGCGGCCTGATCTCGGCGCTGCGCGCAACCTCGACATGCGACAGGATCGGCAGGGTCGGGAATACCCGTTCGAGGATCATGCGAACGTAGGGACGCGCTTCGGGCGTGACCGCCAACACCACGCTGGTGCCGTTCTCGGTGAACTTCCGGACTGCGGCGCTGGCTTCGGTCGCGAACTGCTCGATCAGCCGCGGATCGGCGTCGAATTCGACGACGTCCCCCTTGGCGTCGCGCTTCAGGCTCTGGTGGAACGCCAGATCCCAGCGGTTGCCGAGGCGGACGACGTTGAGCACGCCATTGTCGGAGAGGTCGCCGCAGATCTGCGCGGCGAGACGCATGCGCACATGCTCGGCGACTTGTTCGGACCGCCGCACATGGGGCGCGATCTCGGCGATCGCTTCGAGAATCAGATGCAGGTTCCGGATCGATACGCGCTCGGCCAGGAGGATCTTCAGGATCGCCAGCAGGCCGGAATAGGAGATCTGCGACGGACAGATGTCGTCGACCAGGCGCTTGTATTCGGAATCGAGCCGGTCGAGCAAGGCACGCATGTCCTTGTAGGACAGCAGCTGGGCAAGGTTCGCTCGAAGCACCTCGCTGAGATGCGTGAGCAGAACCGACAGATTGTCGACGGGCTTGCAGCCCTGCCGCTTGACCTCGTCGGTGAAAGCTTCCGTCACCCAGAGCGCCTTCATGCCAAAGGCGGGCTCGATCACCTCTTCGCCGGGGACATCGGGGTTGCCATCCTTGTCCACGAGCACCATCACCTCGCCGAGCCGCAGCTCGCCATGGGCGACGCGCGTGTCGTGGATCCGGATCTGGTAGCTCTTGGGATCGATCGACAGATTGTCGGTGAGCTTGATCTCGGGAATCACGAAGCCGTATTGCTTGGCGAATTTCTTGCGGATCTTGCCGACGCGGTGCGCAAGCTCGTTGCGCGAACCCAAGAGATGAACCGAAAGGTGGCCTCCAAGCGACAGCTCGATCTCGGCGATCTTGAGCTGCTCCTTGACGGATTCCTTGGTATCGCTCTGCGCCCGCTCGTCGGCCTTGAGCGCCTCCTCTTTCCGCTCCCGCGCCGCCTGCCGCTTCGGTAGCGAGTAGCCGACGAACGCCATGACCCCTCCGAGCAGCACGAATGGCGCCATCGGCAGCCCCGGCATCAAGGCGAGCACGAACATCATCAGCGCCGCGGCCGACACCGCGCGCGGATAGCCGCCGAGCTGCCGCAGCACAGCCTGCTCCGCGGACCCCCTGGTGCCGCCCTTGGAGACCAGGAGGCCCGCCGACAGCGACACGATCAGCGCAGGCATCTGCGTGACCAGACCGTCGCCGACGGAGAGCTTGGTGTAGACGTCGGCGGCGCGTGCAAGGCTGAGGCCGTGATGGGTGACGCCGATCACGATGCCGCCGAAGATGTTGATCGCGGTGATGATCAGGCCGGCGATGGCATCGCCGCGGACGAACTTCGAGGCACCGTCCATGGCGCCGAAGAACGCACTCTCTTCCTCGAGCTCGCGGCGCCGGCGCTGGGCTTCCTTGTCGTCGATCAGGCCCGCGGACAGGTCTGCGTCGATCGCCATCTGCTTGCCGGGAATGGCGTCCAGGGTGAAGCGGGCGCCGACTTCGGCGATACGCGTTGCACCCTTGGTGATCACGACGAAATTCACCGTGACCAGGATCGCGAAGATGATCAGGCCGATGACGAAGTCGCCGCCCATGACGAACTTGGAGAAGCCGGCAACGACATGGCCCGCGGCAGTTTCCCCCTCCCCGCCGCGCGACAGGATCAGGCGCGTCGTCGCGACGTTGAGCGCCAGGCGCAGGATGGTCGCGATCAGCAGTACGGTCGGGAAAGCGGAAAAATCGAGCGGCCGCTGGATCCACAACGCGACCATCAGGATCAGCGCCGACAACGCGATCGAGAAAGCGAGGCCGAGATCGATCAGGATCGGCGGGATCGGCAGGAACAGGATCGTGAGCATGGCCACGATGCCGCCGGCGAAAAAGGCGTCGGCCCCGAGTCGTCGCGGGGTCGGCAGGCTAGCAGCTAACGTATCGGCCATGGGTCACCGGCAGAGGGTCCGCACCTAATCTGCCGCGCAAAGCTTACGCGAGGGTGGTGGGCCGGCGGCCCTCGGATCAGAAGCCGCGTTCGATATGCGAATAGACCATCTCGGTGAAAGTGGAGAGATGCGCGCCGATGAAGGAGCCGGATACGGCAACGACCAGGAGAATGACGATGATCTTCGGAACGAAGGTCAGCGTCACCTCCTGGATCTGGGTCAGGGCCTGAAGCAGCGCGATGATGGTGCCGACCAGCATCGCCGCGCCGACCGCGGGCCCCGAGGCGACGATGATCGTCCAGATCGCCGCCTGGACGATGTCGAGGGCGTCACGCTCGTTCATGGCTAGCTGAGCGTGAGGCCGGGTCCGATCGCGACCTTCGTGCCGTTCTCGAGGGTCGCAATCGAGCCGTCGCTGTTGATGGAGACCGACGCGATCTTGCCGGTGAAGCTCGCTCCGGTCGAGTCGGTGAAGCTGACGGTCCGTCCGATCAACCCGTCCGCCTGCGACAAGGCCTGCGAGGACAGCAGCGCATCGAGCTTGGTGTTGGTCTGCATGGCCTGCTCGACCGTCGAGAGCTGGGCGAACTGGCTCATATATTGCGAGGTGTCCATCGGATTGGTCGGATCCTGATTCTTCATCTCGGCCACGAGGAGCTGAAGAAACGTATTGTAGTCGACACTGTTGCTCGACGTGGCCGTGGGAGAGCCGGTCGAAGTGGTCTTGCTGGTGGTCTCGGTCGCGCTGGGAACGTTCATGTGCCTCTCCGCTGTCAGGCAGCCTCGAATGGGGAATCGATCATGGCGCCGCCAAGAATTGCCTGCTCCACTGGAAACAACGCCCTGATCCGCTTGAGCGCCTCGAAATAGCGGGTCGAGCCGACCAGCTCGTCGATCGCGTTAAGCCCGTCCAGCATCTCGCGGTTCTCGCAGAGCGCGAGAAGCGCCGCATGATGCGGCCGATAGAGCGCCATCGGGTCCCGAACGTCGGTTGGATTCATCAGCATGAGCTGGACGACGAAATAGAGCTGCCGCATCGCCGTGGTGGCGTCGCAAGCCTGCATGACCTGCCCTTCGAGCAGAAACATCACGTCGTTGACGAGCTCGATGGAGACCTTGCGGTCCACGCGCAGCACCGCGCCGTTGATGTAGATCCGTTCGCCCGCCCGCAAGGATACCTTCATCAAAGAGCGTCTCGTATCAGGCGATTGATTTCGATGAGCTGCATCACGTCGTTCGATCTCTCCTCGCGGAGCCGATCGGCTTCCTTGACCACCCACAGGCCGATCGAGATGATGTCGGCGCGCAGCTTGTCGGGAAGCGCGTTCTCGGGATGGGCGAGATCCTCGATGAAGATCGTCCACAGCCGCCGGACATAGAGCAGGCTCTCGACCAGATCCTCGAGGCTGAAGCGCCCCTTCTGGAGCCGCTCCAGCCGGTCGATGCCGAGGCTGAGCGCGTGCCGCTCGCGCCCGCGCGCCTCCTGGCCGCTGTCTTCGACGACCGCTTCATAGGCTTCAAAAGTCATCAGGACCACTCTGCACAGGAAACCGAAGAACAAGACAAAGGTTACGAACCGAAGGAGCCTTGGCTCAGAGATAGTTGATAAGGCTGATCTTCTGGAGCTGCGACGTCAGCGCAAGCGCGGTCTGGATCTGGGTCTGCAAGGTGTTGACGCGCACCGACGCTTCCGCCGGATCGATCTTCTCCATACCGACGATCTGATTGTTCAGAATGTCCTGGTGCGTCTTGAGCTTGTCGGTTGCAGAATTAATCCGCTGCTGGACCGTGCCGACGCCGCCGCCGAGCACAGCGAGGTCAGTGATGGCGTTACCGACGAGACCGATGGCCTTGTCCACGACGACCTGGAACGTCGTCTGGTTCAGGTTCGCGTTCCCGAGATCCGCCATCATGGTGTAGGCCTCGGCGAGCTTGCGGAAGCCGGTCTGGTTGGCGCTAACGGACGTATCGGCGATCTCGGTCGTGGAGATACGGCTTTGCATGACCTGGTCAGTGGCCGTTGACCAATTGGTGTTCCAGGCCGGGCTCGCGAACTCCGCATCGAAGGTGGTGTCGAGGAAGGTCTGCATTTGGGCCGGGGTAATGCTGCTCACGCTGGCCGAGGATTGCGAGAAGCCGAAGGTCGCAAGGAAATCGGCGTCGACCTGGTTCTTGCTGGCCGAGCCCGCGGTGTAAGCCGTGATCGGCGTGTTCTGCGTGTTGATGCCCGAGAAAAGATACGAGCCGTTATAGGAGACGTTCAACGCACCGATCAGATCCTGGAGGTTGGAGGACGCGGGCGGCAGGATGACTCGGCCGCCACCGTCCGTACTGCGGGCCGCGATCAGGTCCTTGAGGAAGGACGTTGCGGTCGTGTTGAGCTGGGTGATCCGGTTCTGCGTCACATCCAGGCGTCCCGAGACGAGGCCGTTGGTATCGACCAGCTGATCGGCGAAGCTCAGGTCCGCCCGCAGGGTGAGATCGCCTCCCGTCGTGGCACCAAGCTCGAGGCCGACATCGGCGAAGCGGCCGGTGGTAGCCTCCTTCGACGCCTTGCTCAGCGCAGCCTGGTTGTTCGTGATCGAGGACCTCAAGGTCGAAGACAGCATCAAGGTCGAGATGTAGTTCGCGCTCATCATGGCTTAATTCCCCACGGCGGCCAGCAGGCTCTGCAACATTTCGTCGACGGTCGAGATGATCTTCGACGACGCCGAATAGGTGCGCTCGACCTGAAGCATCAAGGACATCTCGTCGTCCATGTTGACGCCGCTGACGTTCGACAGCGCGGCGGTGCTGCGGTCGAGTAGCGTTTTCTGGTAGGTGACGTTGGAGTCCGCGGCCTTACGCTGGTTTTCGATCCAGCTCGTCGACGACGACGCGAAGTCGATCAAGCTGCCGCTCGGCTTGCCTTGCGTGGTTGCATCGAACGGCTGTGACGCATCCATGCCACCGATGAGCTGCTGCAGCCGGGCCGAGTAGCCGGCGTTGCCGGCGGTGTTGTACTGGTATGCGACGTTGCCGCTGATCGCGCCGTCGCGCAGCAGATCGGGATTGCCGCCCTGCGCCGGATCGACCGACGCCGCAACACTGATCAGGCCGGCAAGGCCGACTGAGACGGTGGCGCTCGCCGGTATCGCCGGCGCGCCGGGATAGGTGAAGAGGCCGGGCACATCGGGCAGCGACGCGCCGGACTGATCACTCTCCTTGAAGGTATCGATCAGGCCGCGCGCGATTTCGTCGAGCTGGCTCTGATAGATCACGGTGTCCTGATCACGCAGCTGAGCGAGGCCCGCGAGCTTGCCTGATTTCAGCGGCATCACCGAATTGGCACCGGTCACCGGCACGCCGTCGATGTAGACAGCATTGCCCGTAGTGCCGGCGGTGTAGGCATTGGTCGGCGCAAAGCTCACCGTCCGCGCCGTCTTGTCGAACAGAACCACACCGCTGTCGGCATAAAGCGCCGCGTCGCCGTTGGGACGGATCGACATCGTGACGCCGAGCTCCTGCGACAGCTGGGAGACGATGCTGTCGCGCTGGTCGAGGTAGTCGGTGATGTCGTCGCCGGAGATCGTGCCCTTCATGATCGCGGTGTTCACGGTCTGGAATTGGGAGAGCAACTGATTGATGTTCTGAACCGACGTTTTCATGTCGGCATCGGCGCCCTCACGGACCGACTGCACGGTCTGGGTCGCCTGGTTGAGCGCGATCGCCATGTCCTTGGCGGACGTGACCGCCGCCTGCGCCAGCGTGGTATTGTCCGGGGCGTTGGCATATTGCTGGAGCGCCTGCTTCAGCTTGTTGAGCTGGGCGGTGGGCGACTGGTCGAGCTCCGGATCGTCCACCGTGGCCGATGCGATCTTCTGGAGACCGTCAAATATCGTGCTCTGCTTGGCCGACGACGAGGTCGCGATCAGGACGTTGTTGTAGAGACCCGAGCTGGCGGCACGCTGGATCGCTGCGACGTAGACACCGGCATTGGGCAGGTTGTCCAGCACGGCAATCTTGCGCGAATAACCGGTGGCGCTGGCACCGGCGATGTTGCGCGAGATGGTCGAGGACTGGATGCCCGACGCCATGAGCGAGGCGCGGGCGGAGTCGAGAGCGGCGGTAAGGGACATGGCTTGCTCTTGCCCGGGATGAACGCTTGGGGATTCAGCGCTTCAGGTTGACGACGACGTCGAGCAGATCGGCGCCTGTCTGGAACGATTTCGAGTTCGCGGTGAAGCCGCGCTGCGCCTCGATCATGCCAGTGAGCTCGTCCGCGAGATCGACATTGGAGTCCTCCAGCGCGCCCGACTTGATGGTTCCGAGACCGCTCTTGCCGGCGACATCGACCTGCACGGTTCCCGAATCCAGGTTCGGAGAATAGACGTTGCCGACTTCGGGCGTCAGACGATCCGGGCTCGGCACGTTGGCGAGCGCGATCTGGAAGCTTGGAAGCTGCGTGCCATTCTTGAGGACCGCGCTTACCACCCCTTTGTCGTCGATGTTGACCTTCTCGACCGCAGACGGCGCGTTGCCGTCGACCGTCGCCTTGAAGTCGAAGCTCGAGGCGACCTGCGTCATGGCCGAGAGGTCCATCGTGAAGGGGAAGGTCGAACCGCCGGAACTGGGAACGTTGAATGAAAGCGACTTCGTGCTCGCTGCAGCCAGAGCGCCCTTGCCGACCGACGTCGTGTCAAAGGTGAACGTGGTACTGGGGCCGGTTGGTGCAAGCAGTGCTCCTCCCTGGTAGACCTGGATATCCCAGGTATCCGTCGCGGTCTGGGCAAGATAGACGTCAAGCGTCACGGCACTGCCAATATTGTCGTAGGTCACCATTGACGTCTTCGACGTATAGTTGGTCGGGCTGGCCGGCGCCGCAAGGTTGGTGGGGCTTGGAGCCAGATTGGCGGCGACAGTTGCCTTGGTCGAGGCCGAGGCCTGCAGCGCCATTTGGTTGACATTGATCACCTGAAGGCCGCCGAAGCCATTGGCTGAGACGTTCGGCACGGCGCCGTTTTGGATGTTGTAACCCATCAGCTGGAAGCCGGCCGTGTTGACGAGGTTACCCGTGCTGTCGGGCACGAAGGCTCCGGCGCGCGTCAGGAAGTTGTTGCCGTTCGGGTCCTGCACGACGAAGAAGCCGTTGCCCTGGACGGCGAGATCGGTCGTCGAGGTCGTGAACTGGAGATGTCCCGCGTCGCTGATGGCGTAGCGGACGGTTGTCTCGACGGCACCGGAATCGTAATTGCCGGAGCCACTCTTCAGGATCAGCGAGGAGAACTCGGTCGAAGCCCGCTTGTAGCCGGTCGTGTTGACGTTCGCGATGTTGTCCGAGACGGTCGACAGCTTGTTGGACTGCGCGGACATCCCGGAAACGCCGGTGCGCATAACACCATACAGGCTCATGAATAGGACTCCTTCGGTAGGTTGCAATTACAATGGTGGTTCTTGCTTGCGCGAGGCTGATGATAAGGAACGATGCACAACTTCATGTCGTCTGCGCCTGGCAGAACGAGCGCGCCTTGTCGGTCCACGCGCCGAAGCCGCTTGAGACAAGATGCGCGACGATGTGGCAGACATAGCGCTTCTGCGCCGACTGGTTGTTGGGGCCCGCATTGTAGCGGGCCACCGCCATGGTCCAGCTGCCCTCGCGCTGCTTCAGCTCCTTCAGGAAGCGCGCCGCGTAATCGACATTCCTGACCGGATCGAACATCGCCTGCACCGAAGCGAACTTGTCGCCATGGTAGTAGTGGTTGATCTGCATGCAGCCGAGGTCGATGAGCTTGATGCCCTTAGCTCGCATCGCTTCGAAATTCGCGATCGCGTCCCCCATGTCCTTGGCGAACACCGTCTGTCCCTCCGCGCCGAGCGCGTAAGGATAGAGCGCACCGCGACGCCCGGTTTCGGTCAGGCCAACCGCATAGAGAATGCCGAGTGGAATCCCGTGCTGCCGTGAGGCGCGCGCCATCTCGCGCTCGCAGGGGCGTGCGCCGTCGGTGGCGGCCTGCGCGGCGCCGGCGTTACAGATAAACAGGGCCGCGACGAAGATGCGGCGCCACGTCCTGGTCATGACGCGTCTCCTGATTGGGTTGGCGCTCTTGCCGCGCTTGCTTGGCTCCGCCGTCCGATTGCCCGGGCGACGTGCTCGCGCCGTCGAACGTCCCTTGCGACTGCGGCGATTGGTGTTGCTGGCCAGAGAGCTGCGGCTGCGACTGGCCGGAGCCAGACTGGAATCCGTCCAGCGAGCCGTGCTGGACAGGTGCGACCTCGGCGACATAGCCCGCCGACTGCATGAGCTCGCGGATCGAGTCGCGTTGCTGGTCCAGCATCTGGCTGGTGTCCTTGCGCTCGGCCGCGAGGTGGACGGAGACCTCCGTGCCGACGAGACGAAGCCGAACGGTGACGTTGCCCAGCGCCGGCGGCTCGAGATTGATCGTAAGAATCCTCAGCGGCTGATCGGGTACGTTGGCCAGGGGCGCGGCGAGATCGGGCGCAGCGGATGCCGCCGGTTGAGGCGAACCCTTCAGCTCCGACACCACCGCGTTCGCGACCTGTTGGGTCGCACTGAACTGCGCCGGCGGCAGATGCGTCTCCTGCTGAACCACGGTGACCTTGGTCGCTTCGGGCAACGCGTCCCGCCCCGACACCTTCGCGGCGCGCTCCACATTGGCCGTGACGGTTTCGAAACTGGGCGTGGTGGGCATTGCTTTCGGCGAGGCATCGCTGCCCTCCTGCGCCGCCGCCGGTTGCGGAGCCGCGACCTGCGGACGCGAGCCGGATGGAACGGTGGGAGCGACATCGCCCGCCGCCCCCTTCGTCATGCTCACGCTCTGAACGTCGCGCTTCGCCAAGGACTGTCGTTCGTCCCGCGCAGCGGCATCTTTCTTGTCGCCCGCTGGCGGTTGTATCTGGGGCTTCATGGCCGGCATGGCGGCGAGGTCCTGCCCGATGATCATGGGAATGCTCGATCGGCTTTGGATGTCGGCCTTCACGGCCTGGTCGACCGGACTCTGGTCTTCCAACGATTTGGACTCCTCGACTGCCTCGGTGCGCTCGCGCGCCGCATCGTCCTTCGGCTTGCCCTTCTCGGTCGGATGCGCGAGATGCGTGCGCAGCGCTCCGGCTTTCACGGTCGCGTCGCCGCCTTCATCGTTGAGCGCCCGCTTCGCAAGGTTCGAGACGGTGTGGAGCAGATCGTTAAACGCCGCGTCTCCGGAGGATTTCCCCCCGGCATTCTTGCCGGCGCGCGACGTCCCGCGCACGCCGAGGCTTTCGGCGAGACCAGAGAAAAGCTGCGCGGAGGTTCCGTTGAGCTTGGTCATGGTCGTCGGTCCTTGGTGAGGAGTTCCAGTTCGCCGAGTTGCTTGCGGCCGCGCGCAAGCGTCGTGGTCGACGACGCGAGATCAAGGCGCGCTGGCGTAGGCGCAGACTTATCGGCCGTGGCACCGGCTGACGCGCCCGCGATCGGCTTGCGGACATCGAGCGCGAGCTGGACCGTTGCATTCAGAAGCGGAATGTCGCGCTCCGGCAGCTTTGACCGGTCAAGCGCCTTCAGCTCAGCGAGCCCGCCGTCATATTCGTCGGTGAGCGCGCGCGAGACGCCGCGGAATAAATGCGCACGCTCGCGATCCGCCGTGGCATCAGCGCTGAGCGCCAGCGCCCGCTCCCCTGCGAGCCGGGTCACGGCCAGTCGCCCGCGGAGCATCGCGGCGCGGGCAATCACGAGATAGAGCTTGAGGCGGCTGGCGCGATCGATCTGCTCCAGCAGGGTGCCGATCCGCGCGAAGCGACGGTCGTCGAGGGCCACGCTCGATTGCGTCAGGCCCGAGGAGAAGCGCTGCCAGAAATCGCCGGCATAGATGGAGTTGCGGTAATGGCGGATATAGGCCAGCGTCAGGAACTCGAACTTGTCGAAGTCCTCGGCCTGCCCGACCAACAGGATCTCGCGCCGTAGCGCCGCCTCCTCTACCAGCGTCCCCGGCAGGAGCAGGCGGGCGTCGTCCAGACGCTCGATCGCGAGCGATGCCTCGGATCGCGCGAACAGCGCGCCCTGGACCAGTGCGACCTGCCCGCCCAGGCCCGATGGAATCGTGCGCGGCTTGACGTCCTTGAGCAGTTCGCGGGCTTCGTCCTGGCGACCCTCGACATAGGCCAGCGCGCCATTGAGCAGCCGTTCATCGACGTTCAGCTTGTCGCGCGGCAGCTTGCGGACGATCTGGGGCGCGCCGCCGCTGAGTAGATAGATGACGACAGCCTGGCCGTTCTGCGGATTGCTCCAGACGCTCGCATCGGCTGCGAGAAACTTTTCGCCGATCTGCCTGATCAGCGCGATGTGGCTGCCATGAGCAGCCGTGTCGCCATTGGCGATTCCGTCCTGCACCGCCTGCAACGAACGGACGAGCTCATAGGGTTCGACCGATGCCGGCCCAGGCTCGGCGATTGCGCGTGCCGCGGTGAGCGGCAATACCAGCAGGACGGCGCTAAGCAGCAGCCTGATCAAGAACGCTTCTCCCGGATCAGGATCTCGATGCGGCGGTTCTGCGCGGCGGCGGGATCGTTCGGGAGTTTCGGCCGACGGTCGGCGTAGCCTTCGACATGCTCGATCCGCTGCGCATCGACGCCGGAGCGGACCAGCATGTAGTAAGCCATCTGCGCACGAGCGGTCGACAGCCGCCAATTGTCGTACGTCTCCGACCGGTACGGCCGATTGTCGGTGTGGCCGCGGACGATGATTGGGCCCTGGCGCTTGGTCAACAGCGGCCCGATCTTGTCAATCACACGGATCAGCTCGGGGCGCGGCTCGGCTGAGCCGACCGCGAACATTCCGAAGCTCGCATCATCGGTCAGGCTGATCAGAAGACCTTCCTCGACCTGACGAACCTCGGCCACCGGTCCGGCGCCGGCCTTGATGTCCGACAGCGCGTCGGCGATCGCGGCCTGAAGCTGCTTGACGGTCGGCTGCTGCGCCTGGGCGGCTTCGCGCGGATCGGCGTCCTTCGCGGTATCGGCGGGTCGCGGCGGCGCCGTGGCGTTGGCAGGCGTGTTGGCTTGTGTGTTGGCTTGTGTGTTGGCTTGGGCGCCGGGCTGAGCGTTCGCCTGGGCGCTGCCTTCGCGCGAAGACTGCGACGGCGCGGGTCCGGGCGGCAGCAGCGGGGACATGCTTGCGGACGACGCGTCTGGGTTCGGAGCCACGCTTCCGCCGGCATCGTCCGATTTTGCACGGCGCGCCTGCGGCTCGCCCTGGCCTGTACCTGCCGGGTTGTCGCGCGCGGAAGTATTCGGCTTCGGCTCGTTCTCGATGATGGGATCGGCATCCTTGGAAGCTTGCGGAGCAAGCTTCCAATAGCCCGGGTCGAACGGATCGCGATAAGCGTCGCCACCTTTCAGACCGTCTTCTTCCGCGGACGTCAGGGCGCCGGCGCGCCGCTGGCCCGAGGCCTGGTTCGCGCTATTGGCGATCTCGGCAAGCGTGGCGTAGGGATCGCGAAACAGGACCTTCTCTTCGTAGAACGGCGGCTTCTCCGCCGTCGGCGAGTCGCCGCGGCGCTCCTCGCTCGGCCCGCCCGGCTGACGCTTTCCGTCCTGGCCTTCGAATGAAGACGGCTCCTTCTTGCTCAGGTCTTTGAGGCCCTTGGGAGCGGGCGCGTTTTCTGCGAGCTTGATCGGGTTGAAATAGCTCGCGACCACCTGCTTCTGGTCCTGGTTGAGCGCGTTAATCAGCCACATGACCAGGAAGAATGCCATCATCGCGGTCATGAAGTCCGCATAGGCGATCTTCCAAACGCCACCGTGCGCCTTCTCGTCGTCGAAGGCGCTGCGCCGGCGGATGATCACGAGCTCTTGCTTGACCTCATTCATGGCGAACTACCGGCGCGCCTCCTTCAGGCGTTCGGCCCAAATCGAGATCTGCGTCTCGATCACGGTCTGGTCGGCGACGACGCGAACCTCGAAAGTGTCAGCGGCCTCGTATTCGAGGCCCGTTCGCCGGGCCGTATCGAGCTGCGCCCGCACGAGATCGAGCAACTCGCCCGGACCGGTGATCTTGAACACCGGCACCGGCGAACAACCAGTCAGCGCAGCAATCTGTTCGACCAGGGACCCGATCGCCTTGTCACGCACGGCATCGGCGAGAAACGGCAGCAGGATCCGCGCAACGGAGCTTGCGATATTGGTTTCGATCTCGCGGCAGGCGGACTCGAAACCGTTGACGACCGCGACCGCCTGCTGGTCGGACCATTTGGCCCGCTCTTCGCCGAGCCGGATGGCGCTACGGACGCGCTCTTCGGCGAGCTTGGCGTCGCCTTCCGCAAGACCGGCGGCATAGCCGCGGCGATGGGCATCGTCGAGAAGATTGGCCGGCGGGGTTTCCGCCTTGGACGCCGGAGGCGGTGACTGAGGCTGCGGCGGCTGCGGTTGAGCCTGGGGCTGAGGCTGAGGCTCGCGCCGGACCTCCTTCGGTCTTGCCGCCGGCTCCTGGGCCTTCGGCGGCGGAAGCGGCTGCGACTTGACCCGACCGTTCGCGTCGAACTGCGTCAGGAGTTTTCCGATTGCCGCGTTCATGCCGCTTCCTCCCGTCGCATCCAGTCTTTAAGGATCGCGGCCGCCTGCGCCTGGTCGAGGCGGACGATCTGCTCCAGCCGCTTCTGCGGCGTTCGCTGCATCTTGCCTTCGAGGTCTTCGACGAGGTTGAGCTCAGCCAGATCGCTTTCCGGCAGTGCGAGGGCTGCGGCGGCCTCGAGCTCGGCAGCCTCCGCGGCCTCGGTCTGCTCCTGCTGCGCTCGGTGGGTCAGGATGCCGTTGACCGCGGGTCGCAGGCCAAACCAGACCAGCATCGAGGCGACGGCCAGGATCGTCACCGCGTTGATGACGCTGCCGAGCTGCTTGTTGATCATCTCGACGAAGCTGATCGGAGGCACCGGCGCCAGCTCGCGTGAGCCCTCGATGAAGTCGACGGCCGTCACCTGGATCTGGTCGCCACGCTGCTTGTCCAGTCCGCCGGCGGTCGCCGCGAGCTGGCTGATCTCGGCGAGCTTGCTGTCGACGATGGCCTGGTTGCTCTTGTCGCCGAGATCGGCGACAAGCCGCGTGCGGTTGACCAGCACGGCGATGAAGAGCTTCTTGACTGAATAGCCATCGCTCACAGTCGTCGTGGTCTTGGATGAGACCTCGAAATTGGTGACGTCCTCTCGGCGCTGCTTGTCTTCGCTGGAGTTCTTGGTGCCGCCGGCATTCACCTGCTGGTCCGGAAGATTTTGCTGCACCGTCGTCGGCTGCGAGCGATCCGCGTTCTGCGACGTCTCCTTCTCGCGGACGTTCCGGACCGATCGCTCGGCGCGGCTCTCCGGATCGTAGACGGTCTCGTTGGTCTGCCGCTTGTCGGTCGAGAGTTGCGGGGCGACGCTCACCTCGAAATTGTCCAGGCCCAGATACGGCGTCAGCGCCTTTCGGATATTCTCCTGCACCATCCCGCCAACCGTCTTCTGCAGGCTCGCCATCTTGGTAGGCGCGGCGCTGGCCTCATCCTCTTCGGCCAGCAGCATGGATCCGTCGGCATCCAGCACCGTCACCTTGTCGCGGGTCATGCCGGGGATGGCGGCCGCGACGAGATGGCGGATCGACTGCGCCGTGCGTGCTTCGATCGCACCGTCGGTACGCAGCACGACCGATGCCGACGGCGGCTGCTGCGTGGCGCGGAACGAGCCGCGCACAGGCATGACGATGTGCACCCGCGCCGCCTTGACCCCCTTCATCAATTGAACGGTGCGGGCGATTTCGCCTTCGAGCGCACGGAGCTTGGTGACCTCCTGCATGAACGAGGTCAGGCCGAGCGAGCCGATCTTGTCGAACAGCTCGTAGCCGGAATTGGCGCTGGTCGGCAACCCCTTCTCGGCGAGCAGCATCCGCGCCTGCATGGTCTGGCTGGGGCGCACCGAAACGGCGTCGCCGGCCGCACTGACGTCGAAGGTGATGTTCTGCTCGCGCAGCGCGGCGCCGATGCGGGTCACGTCTTCACGGCTGAGGCCGGTATAGAGCGATTCGAATTCCGGCCGGCTCAGATAATAGGCGCCTCCGACGACGGTGACGAGAACGGCAAAGCCGATCAGTCCCAGGGCCATCAGGCGTCGCGGCCCGAGTTCCAGCAGATTGTTGAGCAGCTGCTGTAGCTGCGCGCGGCTGAGCATAAGACCTCGTACCAATGCGAACGTAGATGACACTCCGCTGCGAACCTTGTCTGGAGGTTGCGTGAGGACACGAACGTGTCGGTTCGCCTTCGAGGCGTTGCAATTTTACAAGAAGCTTGGGCAGCGCAATCGGTTCAATGTCAACATGCAGGCGACTGGGCGCATGGCACGCGATCGGCTGCGGCGTGTTGCATGAAGGCTGGCGTCAGAAGTCGCTTGCGGGCACGCTTCGTGCCACTACATCCGCCGATCACGGCGGGGGACCGTGCTCCCTGGGGAGCACGGTCATTTCGGACTCGCCGCTTAGTTACGGAACAGCGACAGGATGCTCTGGCTGTTCTGGTTGGCGATCGAGAGCGCCTGAACGCCGAGCTGCTGCTGGGTCTGGAGCGCCTGGAGGCGGGTGGATTCCGCGTTCATGTCGGCGTCGACGAGCTGACCGACACCACGGTCCACGGAGTCCATCAGGGTCTTGACGAAGTCCGTGTTGGTCGAGATGCGGTTCTTGACGGCGCCGAGATCGGCGGCGGCCGAGGCCACCGAGTTGATCGCGGCCGTGACCTGGGCGATGAAGCCATCGATGGTGGTCTGGTCAGCAGCCGAGTCGGTCAGCGCGGAGATGCTGATCGTGTCGACCGACGCAGTGCCGCTTACCGTGTCCAGGATGCCGGTCTGGGTGCTGGTATAGAGCGAATAGTTGGCGATCGTCAGAGTGATGGACCCGATGGTGGGCGTGCCACCGACACGAGAGAACGACGACACCAGGTTGAAGGTCGCCGGCGTGGTCGCAGTCGCGCTCAGCCAGTTCACCCCGTTGAAGGTCGCCGCGTTTGCGGTGCCCTTCATTTGCTGCTGGATCTGGGTGATGTCCGCCTGGATCTTGGTGCGATCGATACCGGCGGTCTTGGCTTCGACCAGCAGCGCCTGGAGCTTGGTCAGGCCGCCGGTTTTATCGCCGACAACTGCGGTCAGAGCGGTATATTCGGTGTCGACGGTCGCAGCCGACAGACCGAGCGAGTCGGAGACGGCGGAGAGCGCGGCGTTGTCGGCGCGCATCGAGGTCGCGATCGACCAGTAGGCAGCGTTATCCGAGGCGGTCGAGACGCGCTGGCCGGTCGAGATCCGGTTTTCGGTCGTCTGCAAGCTGGCGCTGACGTTCCGGAGGGTCTGCAGCGCGGTCATTGCTGCGGAGTTGGTGAGGAGGCTAGAACCCATTTTGATGTCCCTTTGAAGATTGAATTGAGTTTGGGGACATACCGGGCTTGCACCGGTACGACAGGGCGGCGTCATGCCTTTGTGCCCGCGAAAATTCGCTTTGAGGGCCCAACCTGTCGTAGCGGCGATGGTAGAAGTTGAAGCTTGTGCGAGGCTTGTGGCTCTGTGCCCTGGTTGCAACAGAGCAGCCGAGATCATGGCGTGCGGGCGGCGTCACGCCAAATAAAAGGGCCGCGCTTCGCGAGAAGCGCGGCCCTCCCCGGATGGTTTGAAGCTTAGCGGAACAGCGACAGGATGCTCTGGCTGCTGTTGTTGGCGATCGAGAGCGCCTGGACGCCGAGCTGCTGTTGGACCTGGAGGGCCGCCAGGCGGGTGGACTCCTGGTTCATGTCGGCGTCGACGAGCTGGCCGATACCGCGATCAACCGAGTCCATCAGCGACTTCACGAAGTCCGTGTTGGTCGAGATGCGGGTCTTGACGGCGCCGAGGTCAGCGGCGGCCGAGGCTACCGAGTTGATCGCGCCGGTGACCTGCGCGATGAAGCCGTCGAGCGTGGTCTGGTCAGCCGCCGAGTCGGTCAGCGCGCCGATGTTGATCGTGTCGACCGACGCAGTGCCGCTCACCGTGTCCAGGAAGCCCGTCTGGGTGCTCGAATAGAGCGAATAGTTGGCGACGGTGAGGCTGATCGAGCCGGTGGTCGGCGTGGCGCCGACACGTGAGTACGACGATACCAGGTTGACTGTCGTCGGCGTGGTGGCGGTCGTGCTCAGCCAGTTCACACCGTTGAAGGTCGCCGCATTGGCGGTGCTCTTCATCTGCTGTTGGATCTGGGTGACGTCTGCCTGGATCTTGGTGCGGTCGATACCGGCGGTCTTGGCTTCGACCAGCAAAGCCTGGAGCTTGGTCAGGCCGGAGTCCTTGTCGCCGATAACCGTGGTCAGAGCGGTGTACTGCGTGTCGACCGTCGCAGCCGACAGACCGAGCGAGTCGGAGACCGCGGAGAGCGCGGCGTTGTCGGCGCGCATCGACGTCGCGATCGACCAATAGGCGGCGTTGTCGGAAGCGGTAGCCACGCGCTGGCCGGTCGAGATCCGGTTCTGCGTGGTGGAGAGTTGCGAGCTGACAGACCGCAGGGTCTGGAGCGCGGTCATAGCGGTCGAGTTCGTGAGAAGGCTTGACATTGCGAATGTCCCTTTATGTACGCGTTACATTTTCATCAGGGGACATACCGGGCTTTCACCGGTACGGAAGGGCGGCATCATGCCTTTGGACTGATAGGGGTGGGGTCCAACCCGCCGTGCCGCATTGCTAACACGCCGAATCTTGCGCCCAGATTAAGATCGGCTTGAATTCCGCTGCAATATCATATGGTTAATATTAGTTTTTGCTAACCATAACCAGCCGACCGGCCGACCATTGCGGCGCTCAGGAGAACGACCTCACCAGTCCGGAGGCCAGCAGATTCCAGCCGTCGATCAGCACGAAGAACAGCATCTTGAACGGCAGTGCGAGGATGGTCGGCGGCATCATCATCATGCCCATCGACATCGTCAGCGTCGCCACGATCAGGTCGATGACGAGGAACGGCAGGATGATCAGGAATCCGATCTCGAACGAGCGCCGGAGTTCGGAGATCATGAAGGCCGGAATGATGACGCGCATGTCGATGCGCTTGTCGTCGAGCTTCTTGCGGAAACTCTCCGCGGCGAGCGCCTCGAAGGTCTGGAGATCCTTGTTGCGGACATGGGCCAGCATGAACTCGCGGAACGGATCGGTGATCTTCAGATAGGCCTCTTCCTCCGAAATCTCGTTCTTCATCAGCGGCTGGACGCCGGTTTCCCAGGCGCGATCGAAGGTCGGCGCCATGACATAGAAGGTCATGAACAGAGCGAGGCTGATCAGCACCAGATTGGCCGGCGTGGTCTGCAGGCCGAGACCGGCGCGCAGGAACGACAACGCGACGGCAAATCGCGTGAAGCTGGTCACCATGATGAGCAGCCCCGGCGCCACCGACAGCACCGTGATCAGCGCCATCAACTGGATGATCCGGCCGCTGGTCGAACCGTTTCCCGGCGGCAGCAGCGAGTTGAGGTCCGGCATCTGGGCGAGCGCCACCTCGGGCAGGACGACCAGAATTAACGCGAGCAGCAGGACTCTCACCCTCACTGGATCACCAATGTCTCAATAATCAATTCGCGCACCTTGCCTGAAGATCGGACATTGGCGCGTTCGGACAGATCGTCGCGCAGATGCTGAAGCCCGCGCGATCCTTCGAACTGGGCGACGGAGGCCGACCGCAGATAGACGACGATGTCTTCGCTGATATGGGCGGCGAGAATGCCGGCGTCCTCGTCGCTCATGCTGTCGGTCACCATGGAGGCTTCGACGCGCGCCCAGTTGTTGGCCGGGGCGGCGAGATTGGTCACGATCGGAGACAGCTTCCTCAGCCGCGCGCTGCCGGCGTAGCTCGAGGCAACGGGTGGCGGCGTCGGGCTCTTCTTCGCGTCGGCGACACGCTCGGCGGCCGCAAACAAATGCAGGCCGGCTAACGCGCCCGCACCGATCGCGACCAGCGTCAGGACCACAATGGCGGCGATCAGGCGCATGGCGCTCCCTGCCCCCGCGACGCGGCGTCGAATCCTTGAACCTCAGAACGGCGCAACGGCGTCATAGATCCGATGTCCCCATCCAGGCTGCTGCACGTCCGACAGATTTCCGCGACCGCCATACGAGACGCGCGCCTCGGCGATCTTCTCGTAGGAGATCGTGTTGGTTCGCGAAATATCGCGCGGGCGCACGATGCCGCCGACGTTGAGCACGCGCAGCTCCGTATTGACGCCAAACTCCTGCGAACCGCTGATCATCATATTGCCGTTCGGCAATACGTCGGTGACGATCGCGGCGATCGAGAGCTTGATGTCCTCGGTACGATCGATCTGGCCGTTGCCCTTGATCTGGGTGTTGGTGCTGAGGTTGGCGTTGGTCTGGCCCTTGTCTTGCCATCCCGCGACGTCCATCAACCAGTCCAGCCCGAACTTGATCTGCGAATCGCGCGAGCGGCCCGTCTTGTTGTCGAGCTTGGCCTTGTCTTGCATCGAGATGATCACCGTCACGACGTCACCAACGCGGCGGGCGCGGGGATCGCGGTAGAGGTCGGTGCCGTCGTCCCAGGTGGAGCGATAGCTGACGGGCGTGCGCATGCGGGGCGTCACCGGAATCGGGTCGGCCTGCGTCCTCAGGCCGCTGCCAACGGGCGACAATTTCGGACCGGTCAGGAGTTCGGCCGGATCATGCGAGCAACCGGCCAGCAACATGAGCAACAGGATGAGGATCGGCTTCTTCATCTACCTGGTCTTTCCGTCATCCACACGACGCATTCCGCCAAGCAGATCGGCGAGATGCGCCGCGCGTGCCGTATCCATCTCGTTGAAGATTGCGCTCGAGCTCCTCGGGCTGAGCTTGGCGAGCACGGCCGCGGCGGTCTCGTCCGCCATCCCGGCGATCTGGGTGGCCGCGGCGTCCGGCTTCATGCGCGAATAAATCTCGACGACGCTCGCTTCGGCCTTCTTGAGGAAGTCGTCGCGCAGCGCCATCCACTTCTCGTATTCGGCCCGCTTGGCCTCGACCTCGGCGATCCGCTCACGGAGCTGGCTCTCGGCCTTCTCCAGCTCCTTGAGCTGCCAGGCCAGCCTTGCATCGACGGCAGGGTCGGCCACGTTGCTGCAGAACAGGGCGACCTCATTGTCCGCGGGCACGGCGGCCTGCGGCGGTGCAGGCTTCGGCGGCGCCGTGACGCTGGCGGGCTTGGCCGGGCGTGCGGGCGCGGGTGCCGGCACCGGCGTGGCTGTCTCGGGAGCTGGCACTGCACCGGTGATCGCGGGTCCTGAGTCTTCGGCCGCCCAGGCCGTCGCCCGCACCGCCGCAGCGTCGCTCGGGAACGACGTGACGTTACGGGGCTTTTGAGGTCCCGGCGCCCGCGCGCGCGCGAAGGAGAGTAGGTTGAGCGGCTTCGAGGGCGTCGCCTCGTCCAGCGCCAGCGCAGGCGATGCGCATCCGAGCGCAGACACCGCGACCAGGAGAAGGAGTTTGGCTTTGTGATCCAGCTTCAGCATCGGGCCGCGTGCGATTCTCGGTCAAGTCCTGAGCATTGAGCGACCAAGCTTGCACGACGCTTGTGCATCATTGCACGATGACATCGGCCTGGAGCGCGCCGGCCGTCTTGATCGCCTGGAGGATGGCGATGATGCCGGACGGCTTCAGGCCGATCTGGTTCAGCCCGCGCACCAGGCGCTGGAGATCGACGCCACTGAGGATCGCCACCTGCGATCCGGCCTCGTTGGCCTCGACCACGGTCTGGGGAACGACCACGGTCTGGCCCCGCGAGAACGGCGCCGGCTGCGACACCACCGGTAGCTCGGTGACTCGAACCGTCAGGTTGCCGTGGGTCACGGCCACGGTCGAGATTCGCACGTCACGTCCAATCACCACCGTGCCGGTGCGCTCGTTGATCACAACCCGCGCCGGCGTGTCGGGCTCGACGGTGAGTTCGCCGATTTCGGCAAGGAAGCGGACGGGACCGATATGGCGCGGCTTGGACAGCACGATGGTCCGGAAGTCGCGCTCGAAAGCGATCTGCGCGCGGTAGCGACCGCCGGCGTAGCGGTTGATGGCATCGAGGATTCGCGTCGCGGTGACGAAATCGGGATTCTTGAGCTCCAGTACCAGGAATTCCATTTCATGGAGACTTCCCTGCACCTCGCGCTCGACCAGCGCACCATTTGGGATGCGCCCCGCGGTCGGCGTGCCCTGGCTGACGTTCTGGGCCTGACCTCCGACGCTGTAGCCGGCGACCGTGACGGCGCCTTGGGCCACCGCATAGACCGCACCGTCGGCCGCGCGCAGCGACGTCATCACCAGCGTGCCGCCGAGCAGCGAGGTCGCATCGCCGAGCGACGACACCGTCACGTCCATACGCTCGCCCGGCCCGATCGAGGGCTGCAGGTCCGCCGTTACCATCACGGCGGCGACGTTGCGGGTGCGCAAGGTGGTCGGGCGCGGAGGATTATTGGTGCTCGTCGTCTCGTTCCTGACGTTGATGCCCATATTCTCGAGCATCGATTGCAGGGACTGCTCGGTGAACGGAGCGTTGCGAAGCGTGTCGCCGGTGCCGTTTAGGCCGATGACGAGGCCGTAACCCACGATCTGGTTCTCGCGCAATCCCTTGATGTCCGCGATGTCCTTGATGCGGACGGCAGCCTGTGCGTCAGCCGCGGAGACGACGAGCATCAGCGCAAGCAGAAATCTGATCATGACCCGTCCACGACCTTGACGGTGCCGTCCGGCTGGACGACGCCCCTGATGATCACGCCGGTATCGGTGTTTCGTATCGGGATGAGAGCGCCGGGGGCGCCCGACTGCATCGCCGAGCCATAGGTCACGATCGACAGGCCGCTGTCTTCGACCACGACCTTGACCATGGCGCCGCGGGCAACGGTCCAGGGATCCTCCACCGAATTGGTCGGGATCGGCTGGCCTGGCAGCAACGCGCGCCGCGCCATGCGTCCGACGAGGACCTGGCGTCCTTCGAAGAACATGGCCACGCCGAGCACGTTCGGCGCAAAAGCGCGCTCGGTGATCATGTCGTCCCTGATCAGCTCGCCGGCGCGAATCGACACCGCCGGCACGGGAAGCCGCCGCTCCTCTGCCGCGGCCAAGCGCGCGGAGACGAGAACCAGCAGCGCGGAGGCCAACCCACGCGCGATCAGGCCCACCCTGTTCAACATCGACACACCGGAACTAGCGAAGGCCCTTCGATACGGTCGACGCCATCTCATCCGAAGCCTGGATGACCTTGGCATTCATCTCATAGGCGCGCTGCGCCGAAATCAATTCGGTGATTTCCTTGACGGGATCGACGTTCGAAGCCTCGAGGTACTTCTGGTTGATCTTGCCATAGCCGGCATCGCCCGGCAGACCGACGACGGGCGTACCGGACGCCGTGGTCTCGCGATAGAGATTGCTGCCGAGCGGCTCAAGGCCCGCTTCGTTGGCGAAGTTGGCAAGGTTGAGCTGGCCGATCTGCCGCGGGTTCACTTCCGTATCGAGCTTGGCGAATACTTGTCCCGACTGGTTGACCGTGACCTCGACCGTTCCCTGCGGCACCGTAATCGAAGGATCAAGCAGGTAGCCGTCGGTCGTGACGAGTTGACTGTTGGCATTGGTGTTGAACGAGCCCGCGCGGGTATATTGCACCTCGTTGTTCGGGCCCAGCACCTGAAACCAGCCCCGGCCGTTGATCGCCATGTCATAGGGATTGCCGGTCTGAGTGAGCGCGCCCTGGATGTGCAGCTTGCGAATGGCCGCAGACTTGACGCCGAGGCCGAGATTGGCGCCTTCCGGGATCGGCGACGAACCCGAGACGTTCGAGACGCCCTGCATGCGGTCCATCTGGTAGAACAGATCGGTGAATTCAGCCCGTGCCCGCTTATACGAGGTCGAGTTGATATTGGCGATGTTGTTGGCGATGACTTCGATATTGGTCTGCTGGGCATTCATGCCCGTGGCCGCAATGGCAAGCGATTTCACAGTGTGACTCCTTCAGATCAAATCGACATACGAACGACTTCTTGATAGGCTTGCACGACCTTGTCGCGGACCGCGACCGCCGTCTGCAAGGCCTGCTCGGCCGACATCAGCGCCTCGACGACGCGCCGCGTCGACTCCTTGCCCTGCATCGCCGAGATCGATGCCGCTTCGCCCGCCTTTAGCGTACCGATCGCGTCCGAGGTCACCTGCTTCAGCACGGAGTCGAAGCCGACGCCGTCGCCCGATTGGATTGCGGGCGTCGCCGCCGGCGCGATGGCCTGAGTCTCGGTCGCGCGGGCGACCGCTTGCCCTGCGGAAGTCGCCGTGGAGGAAATCGCCTCTAGCATTGTCAGCTCCTCAGAAGATCGATGGTCATGCCCAGCATCGACCTTACCTGCTTCACCACCTGGAGATTGGCCTCGTAGGATCGGTTGACTTCCCGCATGTCCGCCATCTCGACCATCATGTTGACGTTGGGAAACTTGACGTAGCCGGCCTTGTCGGCGGCCGGATGTCCCGGATCGTACTCCACGCGGTACGGCGTGGTATCGACTCCGATTTCCTTGACCTTCGCGAGCTGCGCACCCGCGGCGCGATCCAACGCAGCATCGAACGTGATCGTCTTGCGCTGATAGGGTTCGGCGCCGGCGGTGCGCCCCGTCGAGCTCGCGTTCGCGAGGTTCTCGGAGACGATGCGCATGCGCGTCGACTGCGCTTCGAGTCCGGAGCTTGCGACGGTCAACGAGGACTGCAGGGCGTCCAGCATGTCAGTTTACCTCAGGCCTTTGCACTGGACAGGACCATGCGGTGAAACGACCGCACGATCGCCGAATTCATCGAATAGTCGCGATTGACGTCGCTGCCCTTGATCATCTCCTGTTCGAGGCTGACCGAGTTTCCGGAGTGAACAACTTCCCAGCTGTCCTTCTTCGCCGTCGCCCGCGTGTCGGTCTCGGCCGCGGAAAGCTGCATGTGCGAAGGCGATGTGGTCGCAAGCCTGACCGGCATTCCATCGAGAACCTTGTTGAAGGGCTCGACGTCGCGTGCCTTGAAGCCCGGCGTGTTGGCGTTGGCGACGTTGGTGGCGATGGTCGACTGACGAAGCTCGAGCCAGCGCGCCTGCGACGATGCGAGTTCAAAGAGATAAAGCGGTCCCACGGCAGTCCCATTCTGGTCCATTCGGGAGAAGCCTAGGGCCACAAGCTTTCCTCAGGCTGATGCGCGGGATGCCGTCCTCGGAACTCTACTGAACGTTCTCAGGCCGCGGCGACTGCTTCGACTGAAGGAAGTAAATGATCTCGGCGACGGGCCGGAAAAATTCGGCCGGAATCACCTGGTCGACCTGAACCGCCTCGTAGAGCGCACGCGCCAGCGCCTTGTTCTCAATCACCGGGATTCTGTTCTCTTCGGCGACCTCGCGGATCTTGAGCGCGAGCGCATCCATGCCCTTGGCCAATACGAGCGGCGCCGGGTTCTCCTCACGGTGATATCGCAGCGCGATCGCAAAATGCGTCGGGTTCGCGATCACCAGCGTCGCACGCGATGCGGACGCGATCATCCGCTGGCGCGAGCGGTCGCGCGCGAGCGAGCGTAGGCGCGCCTTGATCAACGGGTCGCCCTCGGCCTGCTTGTGCTCGTCCTTGATCTCCTGCCGCGTCATGCGCAGCTCGCGCCGCCAGTGGAAGCGCGACCAGGCGAGATCGATTGCGACCAGGACGATCGTCGCGATGCAGATTGCCGAGACGATCCGCATCGCGATGCTGAGAATCATCTCTGGCAGCGCGACAGGATCGGTGTACATGGCCTCGAACGCCCTGGCTTCCGACGAACGCAGCACGACGCCGACGACGACGCTCACCGCGACGAGCTTGAACAGCGACTTGGCGAACTCCACGAGTCCCTGGGTTCCGAACAACCGGCTCCAGCCCTGCACCGGCGAAATTCGCGAAAGGTCCGGCTGGATGCGCTCGAGCACGAGGCGTGGCGCGTTCTGGAGCAGCGAGGCGGCCAGGCCGAACACCGCCATGATGACGACCAGCGGCACCAGGAATCGCAGCGCCTGGAGGCCGACCACGGTGAGCAGGTTCTGCGCCTCTGCCCCCGTGCTCAGCGGAAAGCCCTCGGGATCGTCGAGAAAGCTCGTCAGGGTCGGCGTCAGTTGCTGCACGCCCTGACCGATCAGGAAGGCCTGTATGACCATCAGCGCCGCCATCGACGCGAAGATGGAAGCCTCCCGAGAGACCGGGATTTTGCCCTGTTCGAGCGCATCGCGGACTTTCTTCTCGGTCGGCTCTTCTGTTTTGCTCTCCTGGTCGGATGATTCTGCCATGCCCTGTCAGCGGTCAGCGGAAGACCAGCTCATCCTCCTGCTCGGGGTTGAGCTCGATTTCACCCTTCTCCGCGAGGTCGAGTGCAAGGTCGGTGATCACTCGCCGCGCCTCGAGCACGTCGCGCTGGTTCGACGGCTCGCCGATGGCCAGTTCGTGCTCGACGACGCGCCGGACGCGCGAGGCGACCGAGGACAGGATCAGTTCCCGGAAATGCTTGTCGGTGCCCTTCAGGGCGATGACGATGCGGTCGGTCGGCACCTGGTCGAAAATCATGGTGCGCGCCTTCGGGGTCAGATGGATGACGTCGTCGAAGGTGAACAGCAACTCCTTCAGCACTTCGGCCGACTTCGGCCGCTTTTCCGACAGGCTCTTCAGCATGTCCTCGATGTGGCCACGCTCCATCTTGTTGATGATATCGGCCACGCGGGCGTAGGTATCCGCGCCGAGATTTCGGGCAAAGTTGAGCGTCAGGTCCTCGTGCAGCGTCTTTTCCAGGACCTTCATGGCGTCGTCGACGATCGGCTTCAGGCTGAGCACGCGCCGCATCAGCTCATTGCGCAGGCTCGAGGGAAGCTGGCTCATGACCTTGGCGGCGCACGCCGGCTTGACCTTGGACAGGATGAGCGCCGCGGTCTGCGGATGCTCCTTGGAGAGATAGCTCGCGAGCGAGTTTTCCGACACCGACGAGACGCGCTCCCAGACCGACCGGCTCGAATTGCCGAGCAGATCCGACATGATCGCCGAGACCTGGTCGGCCGGAAGCACGTCGCCGAGCACCGCTTCCAGGCCGCCGAGGGTGCCGAGAATGTTGGCACCCATCGAGAACTGCTGGGCGAACTCCTCGACGATACCCTCCAGCTCCTGCGCCGTGATCGGCCGCAGCTCCGCCGCGGCCTTGGTGACGATGCGGATCTCCTGCGGCTCGAATTGCTGGAGCACGCTCGCGGCCGCCTGCCGGCCCATGGCCAGCAGGAGCGCCGCGACCTTTTCCGTTCCACCGAGCGTGGCAACGCCTCGCAGCTTGATGGGCGCGATGCCGACCTGTGCCGCCATGGTCAGGTTTCACCCTGCCCCAGCGGCCCGACAATCTCGGTCAGCGAGACGCCGAAGCGGGAATTGTCCTCTTCGACAACGACGACCTCGCCGCGTGCGACGACGCGGCCGTTGACCACCACATCGACGGGCTCACCGACCCTGTGGTCGAGCGGTACCACGGCGCCGCGTCCAAGTTTCATCAGGTTTGCCACCGGGATGGTCGCCGAGCCCAGCACCACCTGCATGGTGACGGGGATACGCAGGATCGCATCGACATTGGCGAACTTGCCGGTCTCCTCCGCCGTACGAGCGGCGATCTCCGCCAACCGCTCCAGCGGAGACGTCTCGGTGTCTGCCGATGCAGATGCAGACTCATAGTCGAACGATTGCGCCATTTGGTATCGCCTCTTGGTATTTCCAGTCCCGGAGCGCCGCCCCTGGATCATTCCCCCGCCTGCGGGCCGCCGTCAGATGACGTTTTGATCGTAAATGTCCCGCAAGCCCCAAATTCAATGCGTGTTCGCCTCGGTGCCGCTCGTGCTCGTCGCGGGCGCAAGGCCGCGCCGCGCATCCAGCGCCGCGATCGCTTCGTGAGCCTGATCGATCTTCGCGCTCAGCACGTTGGCGAGCCGCCCGAGATTTGCGGTGGAATCGTGCGCCGCGGTGATGACCGTATCGAAGGCGCCCGCTGTCTCGTGGACGATGGTCGAAAATTCGCCCTGGTAGCTGCGCAGCCGCGCCAGTTCGCGGTGCATCCGCGTCACCCGCATGCTGGTGAAGGCGAGCGCAATCAGCAGCACCGCATCAACGAGATAGGATATCATCGACGAACTCCCGTTTCTGATCGACGGGATCAGCCACCTGCATGGCGTAATAGCCATCAAGCTGGCCGATCTGACACCAGAACAGCACCTGGTTGTTGCTCTCGAGCCGAGCCAGCGTACGCGGCGTGGCTTCGAGTTCGAGGACCTGCCCGACCTGGAACTTCACGACGTCGCCGAGGGAGATCATCTTTTCGTCGAGCACGGCGCTCAGCGTAACTTCGGTGCGATGGACCTCGCTCTCCATCTGCTCGCGCCAGCGCGGATCGGACGCCCGGCCGTCGCTGACGACCACGGTCGCGAGCTTCTGGCGCAACGGATTGAGTGCAGAGTGCGGGATGATCAGGAACATCTGGCCGCCGCGATAGAGCGCCTGCAGCATGATGTTGGCACAGATCGACATGTTGCCGCTGCGCCCGATTGCCAGCGAAGCCATCGCCGTCTCGACCCGCTCGACGCGGAAGGTGACGTTGGAGGTGCCGGCGAAGGAGGATTGCAGTGCCTTGGCGAAGCGCTCGAACAGCGCCTGGACCAGGCGGATTTCGATGTTCGAGAAGGACCGTTCGACGTCGAGCGGCGGTTCGGCGCCGTCGGAACCGAACATCGCCTCGACCATCGTGAACACGAAATCGCGGTCAAGCATGATCAGGATTCTGGAATCCCACTGCTCGGCATAGAGCACCGCCGCGACGGCATTGGCCTCGTAGTCCTTGATGATGTCGCCAACGCGCCCGTTCGTGATGCCGTTGACGGAGAAATAGCAGGGCGTTCCGGCTATCGGCTGGAGGCTGTCCGTGCACGATGCCGCCATGCGATCGAAGATCACATTGAGCATCGGCATACGCTCGATCGATATGCCGGCAGCGTCCAGCAGGTAGTTCGGCAGCCGCTTCTGCTGATCGACGTCGAGGTCTTCCGTCATCATGCGCGTGCAGCCTTCGGTTCGGCATCGGTCGCGACGGCCTTGGGACCGGCGATCGTCTCGTTCTCTACGACGTCGATCGACGGCCGCTCGGTACTGGCGATCATCTTGCGACCGTGCTCGACGGCGATTTGCGGCATGGCACCGTTCATGAACGCAAGCAGCGTCTGCTTGACGATGATGTAGGGCCGGCAGCGCTTCTCGCGCGTCAACTTGATCTTCAGCGCGAAGGGGGAAATGATGCCATAGGACAGGAAGATGCCGGCGAAGGTGCCGACGAGCGCCGCACCGATGAAGCCGCCCAGGAGCTTCGGCGACTGGTCGAGCGCGCCCATGGCCTTGATGACGCCGAGCACTGCGGCGACGATGCCGAGCGCCGGCAGAGCCTCGGACACCACCACCAGCGCATGGTAGGGCGACAGCTTGCTCTTCACGATGGTATGGATTTCCTCGTCCATCAGCGCCTCGATCTCGTGCGTGCGCGCATTCCCCATGATGATGAGGCGGACATAGTCGCAGATGAACTGGAGCAGCGAGGCATCCCCGAGCACGCTCGGGAACGCCTTGAAGATCTCGGAGGACGCGGGATCGTCGATATGCGCCTCGACCTCGTTGCGGCCCTTGCCCCGCAGCTCTCGCATCAGGGCATGGAGAGCGCCGAGCAGATCGAGATAGTAGCGCTCACCGGGCACCGCGCCGGTGACGGCCTGCGCGCACGCAAGCCCGGTATCCACGACCACCTTCCACGGATTGGCCATGATGAAGGTGCCGGCCGCGGTGCCCATGATGATCACGAACTCCCACGGCTGCATCAGCACGCCCAGATGCCCGCCCATGGCGGCAAATCCGCCGAGCAGCGCCGCTACCGTGATGACGATCCCCACGAAACTGCCCAACACGCCGCTCCATCACCGATCCCATCGGGAATAACTAGCCGGCGACGCTTGCGCGAAGCTGGCTTCCCCCTCGCCAGCCCCGCGCAAGCAACTGGCGGCAGCTTGAGACGACGTCGCAATGGCGGCCAGAGGGGCGCGTGTCATGCTATCCACGATCGCGGACTACACCAGACTGACCAAGGACATGGGCAAGTCGCTGACGCAGGTCGCGAAGCAGCCGGATGTCAGCCGCGAGACCGATTATTTCTTCAGCCATATCGGCAACGTGAAGACCATCGACGATTTCCTGAAGGACTATCGCCTCTACTCCTATGCGATGAAGGCCTATGGCCTCAGCGACATGGTCTACGCCAAGGCGTTCATGCGCAAGGTGCTGACCGAGGGGATCGCGAACAAGGACACCTTCGCCAACAAGCTGACCGACACCCGCTACCGGGAATTCGCCGCCGCCTTCAACTTTGCTGCCCTCGGCAGCAAGGCGACCCAGACCGCCGCGGCCACGACCGGCACGGCAACCCAATATGTCACGCAGACGATGGAGCAGAAGGCCGGCGACCAGAACGAGGGCCTGCGGCTGGCGCTCTACTTCACGCGCAAGGCCTCCACGATCAAGAATTCCTACCAGATTCTCGCGGACAAGGCGCTGACGCAGGTGGTCCAGACAGCGCTCGGCCTGTCGTCGACCATCAGCTCGGCTGACATCGACGCCCAGGCCAAGATGATCACCAGCAAGATCAAGCTTACTGATTTCCAGGACCCGACCAAGGTCAACAAATTCGTGCAACGCTTTGCCGCGATGTGGGATGCAGTCCAGGCCCAGAGCGACAACTCGACCAACCCCGCGCTGGTCCTGATCGGCGGCGCGTCGACGACGACCAGCATGGATACCGACATGCTCTCGAAACTTCAATCCATCCGGTTCGGAAAGTAAGTCATGCAATCGGCTCTCTATGTGGGATTGTCGGCACAAGTCGCTCTTGAAAAGCGCCTCCAGACGATCGCCAACAACGTCGCCAACGTCAACACGGCGGCGTTTCGCACCGACGTGGTGAAATTCGAGACCGTGCTGTCGCGCGCTGGTGCGAACCCCGTCGCGTTCTCCTCGCCCGGCGACAACATCATCTCGCGCGAACTCGGCAATATCACCGAGAGCGGCAACCCGCTCGACGTCGCCGTGGTCGGACAGGGCTGGCTCGCCTTCGCCGGTCCGAACGGCACGGTCTATACCCGTGACGGCCGGCTCCAGATCGCTCCCAACGGCGACCTTCAGACCGTGACCGGTTTCCCTGTCGTCGATTCCGGCGGTGCGCAGATCACGCTCGACCCGAACGGCGGACCGGTCTCGATCTCGCGCAGCGGTGCGATTACCCAGGACAACAACGAGATCGGCACCATCGGCCTGTTCAACATTCCCGCCGATGCCAATCTCGAGCGCTACGGCAATTCCGGTGTCACGCCCGACCGGCCTGCGACCGCCATCTCCGATTTCGCCCGAGACGGCTTCAAGCAAGGCTATGTCGAGGGCTCCGGCGCCAATCCGATGATGGAATTGACGAAGCTGATGTCGGCCTCGCGCGCCTTCGACGGCACGAATTCGCTGGTCGAGGGCACGGAGAGCGCGCTCCAGAACGCAATCCGGACGCTGGGCGATCCCGGCAGGTAGACTGCGCCTCGTGCGCAATGAGAGTGGACGGTTTCCTTGAACGCTCTTCGGCAACTTGAGTGGGCGCTGCTGGAGCTTCAGCAGAGCACTCCCCTTGCAAGCGTCAGCGGCGCGATCTCGGAGATCGCGCCGACGCATTTCCGTGTTTCCGGCCTGTCGCGCTTCGTCAGGCTCGGCGAGCTCATTGGCGTCAATTCGGGCGGCAGGCCCCAGATCGGCGAGGTGGTGCGGATCGACAGCGAAGGCATCATCGCCAAACCGTTCGACCGCCAGTTCGCGGGCGGCCTTGGCTCGGTCGCCTACCGGATGCCGCCCTTGTCCTTCGCGCCCGATCCGAGCTGGAAGGGACGCGTCATCAACGCGCTCGGCGCGCCGCTCGACGGACAGGGCCCCCTCACTCCGGGATCGCGGACCGTCTCCGCCGAGGCGGAGGCGCCTTCGGCCATGAAGCGCGCCCGTGTTCACAAGCCGCTGCGCACCGGCGTGCGCGTCATCGATCTGTTCGCGCCGATCTGCGCCGGCCAGCGCGTCGGCATCTTTGCCGGCTCCGGCGTCGGCAAGTCGACGCTGCTCGCGATGCTCGCCCGCAGCGAAGGTTTTGACACCGTCGTCCTTGCCCTGGTCGGCGAACGCGGCCGAGAGGTGCGCGAATTCATCGAGGACGTGCTCGGCACCAACCGCAACCGCGCCGTCGCCATTGTGTCGACGGGAGATGAAAGCCCGATGATGCGGCGTTTGGCGCCGAAGACCGCGATGGCGGTCGCCGAATATTTTCGTGATCGGGGCGAATCGGTCCTGCTCGTGCTCGATTCGATCACCCGTTTCGCCCACGCCGCCCGCGAAGTCGCCCTCGCCGCCGGCGAACCGGCGGTCGCGCGCGGTTATGCGCCGACGGTCTTCACCGACCTGCCGCGCCTCCTCGAGCGGGCCGGCCCCGGCGAGGAGGGAACCGGCACGATCACCGGCATTTTCTCCGTGTTGGTCGACGGCGACGATCACAACGAGCCGATTGCCGATACCATCCGCGGCACGCTCGATGGGCACATCGTGCTCAGCCGGCACATCGCCGACCAGGCGCGCTATCCGGCCGTGGACGTGCTGGCCTCAGTCTCTCGCCTCGCCCATAACGTTTGGGACCCAGAGGAGCGCGAGCTGGTGAGCAAGCTGCGCACCATGATCGCCAAATACGAGGACACCCGCGACCTTCGGCTGATGGGCGGATATCAGTCGGGACGTGATTCGGGTCTCGACCAGGCGGTCGACATGGTGCCGCGGATCTACAACGCGATGCGGCAGGACGCCTCGGCGCCGCCAAGCGCCGATCCGTTTCGCGAGCTCAGAGACATGCTCAAGGGCGGCTAATCAGGGAAGACGGCGCGCGCTTCGCGCCCGCGCTCTCCCCTGCTCGCTTTTTTCAACAATCGATCGCGCATGGCACCCCGCTTCCGGCGCATGCCAATGCATCGCCGCTATCAGCCTGGGCATCAACCATCCGCATGGGCAGCGCGCGGCCGTGGCGAAAACGACCGAACGCATCCTTCTGCGATCGCCGGCCGAACAACCGGCGCGTGCATTCCCTCCGAGTTCCCCTGGCGACCCATCGCACAAGGTTGTGGATGACATGCCCATGCACATCGTCGTCATGCACAAGCTTCGATCAACTTGCATCAACGACGGACAACAACATGCTGTGCAATTAAACCGTCGTATAGTTGCGTGCATGTTGCTTGCGGAGCGGCGTATTGTGTTCACTATCATGTGTCCCGAACAGCGAGATTGTCTTGAACGTTACATTCGCCTGCAGCGACATCCGGTCTCGAGGGGTGTCTCTACTTGATTTTGTTGAGAAGCTCATTCATCGTTTCAGTGGAGTATAAGAAACGCGTGGCTTGTGACTTGAACGTTTAGGGGCTTCGGTTGAACAACTCCGATCCATCGTCCGCTGGTGACGGCAACTCGGACTCCACGGCGACGACGCGATTGACATGCGATCAGCGACGCAGCCTCCTGCTCCGGACGATGCAACGCCCATGGGTCGAGGTCGGGCGCGTTGCAGTCCGTGCGTTCGAACGAGAGCCGGGTATGACGTGCTCATCGGACAGCTTCGGCCGTCCGATGTCTCTCGATGGATTCGCGAGCCAGGGCGCAAGGCGGCTTCGGGACGCCGCAGACGAAGTTCCGGGGACGAGGTAGATTCATGCCATTGGCACGCGAGGCCGTCGAGCTGCTGGTTCAGGCGGCCAGGGCTTGGTATTTCGAAGGCAACCAGCACGGATTACGAGATCGGGAATGGATGGCGCTGCGCTTTCTGGGCCGAGCCAACAGGTTTTCGCGCACGCCGTCCGCGCTCGCCGGTTTCATCGGTGCCACCAGGGCGACTGCATCGCAGATCGTGAAGACGCTGGAGAGCAAGTCCTTCCTGGTGCGGAAGCCCTCGCCCGAGGACAAGCGCTCCGTCGTACTCAACGTCACGGCGCAGGGCGAGAAATACCTAAGCCAGCACGATCCGGTCAATCACGTGGTGAATGCGGTCACGGCACTCGGCACCGAAGAATGCATCAAGCTGCGCGATTCGCTGCGAGATATCCTCAATCACCTCGATGCGGCACATCAGCGACTCGATGCCAGCATCTGCCGGGATTGCATGTTTCTCGCCGAACGCAGTCCCAGCACGAGCAAGGGACGTGCGACCGCCGAATTCATGTGCCGGCTGTACCGCGCCCCGGTCTCGCTCCAGGAGACCGAACTGCTCTGCACGAGTTTTGAGCGCACCCGCGACCGCCCGAAGATCGAGGAACATCTCGATCGCGCCCGCGTCGCGAGCCAGGGCTGACGCCGCGCGCAATTTCCGGGGTGAATGGCGTGGCCTGGGTTTGCGGAAGTTTCGCGGCCTGGTTCGCCGTAAGCGCTCCCGTTGCTCGATGGTCGCGCCCGAGGCTGCCGCATCCACCGCAACCCGGCCCGCGGCGATAAATCCGAATCTCGAGAAAGCGTATTCTTGAGGTGGCGGCTCGTCACAGCTGTCTCGTTGTCGGGCTCGCCAAGAACGAAGCGAGAATATTGACGCTGCCTTGTATGCATTATCCCAGTTGCCATTGTGGGATACTTCGCCTTACATGCCCCTAATCGCCCTCGGATCACGGCCGGGGCCCAAAAATCACGCGATTTATAGGGAAGAGCATGGCGCGCAACATTTTGATTCTCGGAGCTTCTTACGGTTCCCTGCTGGGCACGAAGCTCTTGATGGCCGGGCACAACGTCACCCTGGTCTGCCGCGCCAAGACCGCGGAGCTGATCAACCGCGACGGCACCGAGGTGCGCATCAAGTTGCGTGACGAGGCGGTGCACCGGGCGATCTTCTCGCGCGACCTGCCCGGCAAGCTGGACGCCGTGACGCCGGCCGACGTCGACGTCTCCCGCTACGACATGGTCGGCCTTGCCATGCAGGAGCCGCAATACGCCAACCACACGGTTCGCGTTCTCATGGTTAGGATCGCCGCGGCGAAGCTGCCGTGCCTGTCGATCATGAACATGCCGCCGCTGCCCTATCTTAAGCGGATTCCGTCGCTCGCAGGCATGGAGCTCGAGGAGGCCTACACCAATGCGCAGGTATGGGAGCGGTTCGAGCCGGGACTGGTGACGCTGTGCTCGCCCGATCCGCAGGCATTCCGTCCGCCGGAAGAGGCGGCAAACGTGCTTCATGTCGGCCTGCCCACGAACTTCAAGGCGTCGGTATTCGCCGACGACAAGCACAACAAGGTGCTGCGCGAGCTCGAAGCCGACATCGACGCCGTGACGCTCGATGGCCACGACGTGCCGGTGAAGCTGAAGGTGTTCTCTTCGCTGTTCGTCCCGCTGGCGAAATGGTCGATGCTGCTGACCGGCAACTACCGCTGCATCACACAGCACGAGGCACAGTCGATCCGCGACGCCGTGCACGGCGATCTCGCGCGCTCGCAGACGATCTACGACCATGTCGATGCCATCGCCCGGAAGCTCGGCGCCGATCCGCAGGACCAGGTGCCGTTCGCGAAATACGCCAAGGCTGCCGAAAGCCTGCTCAAGCCGTCATCGGCGGCGCGCGCGGTTGCGAGCGGTGCTCCTTTTATCGAGCGCGTCGACTTGTTGGTGAAGCTGATCTCGCATCAGCTCGGCGCGCCCAATGCCGAGATCGACCGCACCGTCGAAACCGTGGACCTGAAGCTGAACGAGAAGATCGTGCAGGGCGGATCCGGCGCGCAGTAGCGGCACGCCGTGGCCTTCATTCCGATCGATCCTCATCGACCCGCAGGCCTCCAGACGAGCGTGACCGCAGCGGGCAGGAACTCGGATCCCGCGCGATTCCGGATGACGCGGACGACGATCCCCACCCTCCAACTGTCGAATCACGCCTGAACTCCGCCGTGGGCAACGCGACGCGTTTTGTCGCGTGCCGCTCGACGCGCCCCGGCCGGGTTGATAAGCCCCTGTCCGCGAATGAAGGGGTCTGAGTCGGGACATGACGGTTGCGATCGAGATGGGGCAGACCATTGCGGGCGCCGCGGCGGCCTTGGACCTCGAAGAACTGCTGGCGACCCGCCTCCTGGTGCAGGGCAATTCGGGCTCCGGCAAATCGCATCTGCTGCGGCGGCTGCTGGAACAGAGCGCGCCCTGGGTGCAGCAGGCCATCATCGACCCCGAGGGCGACTTCGTCACGCTGGCCGAGCATTTCGGCCATCTCGTGATCGAGGCCGAGGATCATACCGAGCGCGGCCTTCAGGTCGCCGGCGAACGCGCGCGGCTGCATCGCGTCTCCACCGTGCTCAATCTCGAAGGGCTGGATGCCGAGAACCAGATGCGGCGCGCAGCGGCTTTCCTCGGCGGTCTCTTCGACGTGGATCGCGACCACTGGTACCCAATGCTGGTGGTGGTGGACGAGGCGCAGCTGTTCGCACCGGCGGTCGCGGGCGAGGTGTCGGACGAGGCGCGAAAGCTCTCGCTCGGTGCCATGACGAACCTGATGTGCCGTGGCCGCAAGCGCGGACTGGCCGGGATCATCGCGACCCAGCGATTGGCAAAGCTTGCCAAGAACGTCGCGGCGGAGGCCTCCAATTTCCTGATGGGCCGGACCTTCCTCGACATCGACATGGCGCGCGCCGCCGATCTGCTCGGGATGGAGCGGCGTCAGGCGGAGACGTTTCGCGATCTCGAGCGCGGACAGTTCATGGCGCTCGGCCCGGCGCTGTCACGCCGTCCGCTGCGCCTGCATATCGGCGCGACGGACACCAAGCCGCGCAATTCCACGCCCCGGCTCATGCCGATGCCGGAAGCGACGCTGGAGGATGCGCGCGCCGTGATCCTGGCTGCGCCACCGCCCGATGCCAGCCGGCCGCAGCGTCGGCCGGCGCCCGATCTCCTCGAACAGCTCCGGGCCGCAAAGGCCGCCGCCCCGGAAATCCGGCCTGAAGCGATCGAACTGCCGGCGAGCGCTGAGGAGTTGGCGGACCGGCGCGAGCGCGTGGACCGGACCTTGCGCGCCGTGCTTGCCGAGCCGGATGCCGGCTTCCGCGCTATCGGCGTGCTCTATCAGGAGTTCGTGGTTCGCTGCCGTATCGAAGGCCTCGGCTCGGCCGTGCCCGACCTCACCGAATTCCGCCGCATGTTGACGCGTGCACGCGCGGGACTTGGCGCTGAGCTTGCCGAGGATGATGCCTGGCAGGATGTGTCGCTCCGCGCCTCGATCCTGCCCGAAGACATGCAGGGCGTGTTCATGATGATCGCGCGCGCGGCGAAGGAAGGCTGGCCGTGTCCCGGCGATGCCGTGATCGCGCGCGCCTATGGCTCGCATTCGCTGCGCCGGGCACAGCGCTTGCTGAGCTACATGGAGGAGCAAGGCTTGATCGTATGCCAGCTCGACGGTTCCGGACGCAGGTTCGTGACGCTGGTCGAGCTCGCCTGGGCTACGGCGCCCGGCGATCCCAACGCCGATGATCTGCCTGTCGAGCAGGCTCAGAGCGTTGCCTCGACTTGAGCCACGAAGAAGGTGCGCTCCCTCTCCCGCTTGCGCAGGGCTGTCCCGGGAAAATCACACATAGATGAGCTCCAGCTGGTCGAGAGAGAACCTGGGCTTTGGCTTGCTGGGATTGACTGGCGGAGGCTTGTCG